>JAPPMM010000013.1 GCA_028819075.1 Gammaproteobacteria bacterium | reverse complement strand
TCGACGTGGTGCTCGACACCGTCGTCGGCGGGGCCGCGCCCGACGTTCACACGCTCGGGCTCCAGCTCTGGGGCGGGCTCGCCGCCGTGATGGTCGCCTGGACCGGACTCAAGATCGCGTTCAGCGGCACGTTCCAGCCGTGGGAGATCGTCAAGCTCGTGATCGGGATCGCGATCCCCCGCACGCTGCTCCACTACTACGTCGTCCCGATCCCCGGCGTCGGGCTCACGTTCCCGGCCATGGTCGCCGGAGGCGGGATCTGGCTCCAGAACCTGTTCCTGTCCGACGTGGTGTCGGCCGGCTACACCGAGATGACCGCGCTCGTGCAGGCGTACTCCGCGCACCTGGGCGCGGCGTGGTCCACGGGCAACCTGCTCTCGGTCGTGACGGCGGGCGCGACCGTGATCTTCTCCTCGCTGGTCACGCTCGTGATGGGCGCTTCGCTCGTGGTTTGCCTGCTGGCGCTGTTCTGCGTGACCTACGCGCAGGTGATCTGGGCGCAGGTCGCCATCGCCATCGCGATCCTGCTCGGTCCGGTGTTCATCGCGTTCCTGCTCTTCGAGCCGCTCTCGTTCCTGTTCTGGGGATGGTTCCGGACCATGATGGTCTACACGCTCTACGGCGTCGTGGCCGGGGCCGTGCTGCGCGTCTTCATGGGCGTCGGCATGGGCTACATCACGACCTACGCCGATGCCCTCATGGGCACCGGAACGGCGGACCCGTTCGAGCTCTGGCTCTGGGCCGTCGTCCTCATGCCGCTCGTCGTCTCCGGCCTCATGGCCGGGCTCAAGGTCGGCGAACTCGCCTCGATGCTCGTGTCCGGCTCCGGCTCCGCCGGGTCCGGGTTCGTCGCGCTCGTCATGCAGGGGGCGAGCAAGGCCGCCGCTCCCGTCAAGCCCGTCTGAGCCCCAAGGAGACACCGATGATGAAACGAGACCGTGACGCGGGCCGCGAGTACGCCGAGATCTGGGGCGAGGCCGTGCAGGCGAACCGGAAGCTCAGGACGATCCTGATCTTCCTTTCCGCGAGCATCGTGCTCGGCGTCCTCGTGCTGCTGCGCATAGCTGGCGCGGAGCCGCCCAAGCCCATCGTCGTCCGCGTGGATGAGGTGGGCCGGGCCGAGGCGCTGGCCTACGAGGCCGCGACCGTCCAGGCCGATCCGCTCGATGCGACGACAAAATACTTCCTGAACCGGTTCGTCCACGACTTCCACTCGCGCCGCCGCGCGACCGTCGAGGAGCACTGGACCCGCAGCCTCCGGTTCCTGTCGACGGACCTGGCGAACGCGGCGTTCCAGAGGGACGGCGCGGAGGTCGCGAGCGTGGCGGCGGGGACCGCCGACACCGAGACCGAGGTCGAGCAGGTCGTGCTCCGCATCCACCCCGCGCCCGAGCCGCCGCACGGCGCGACGGCCGACTTCGACCTCGTGCACCTGAGGGGCGAACAGGAGCTTCGGCGCGAACGCTGGTCGCTCAGCCTCCGGTTCGAGTTCCTAGATTCGATCCCTACGGAGCTGGTCGTGCACAACCCGATGGGGCTCCTCGTCACCTACATGCGGGCCGACCGGGCGCTCGTGACGGGAGACGAGCGATGATCGCGCATCTCAAGGGCCGCGAGAAGGCGCTCGAAGCCTTCGGCTGGACGGGCAGGAAGGCCGAATGGGTCGCGCTCGTGTGTCTCCACAGCGGCGTGTTCACCCGCGCGCAGTGGGCGCGGTTCATGGGCGCGCACCCGGAACAGGTCCGGCGCGGCGTCCACGCCCTGATCGCTGAGCGCGTCGCGAGCGAGGAGACGGAGCCCGGCGTCGCCGGCATGGGCCGGGTCGGCCGGATCTTCGCCCGCCCGGTCTACCGGGCGCTCGGAGCCGAGCACATCCGCCACCGCCGCGGCGCTTCGACCGAAGTGCTTCTGCGCCGCCTGCTGTCGCTCGACTACGTGATCGAGCACACGGACCTGCCCTGGCTCCCCACGGAGCAGGAGAAGGTGTCCGCGTTCGAGGCGCTCGGCATCGAACGCTCGCTGCTGCCCGTGCGCGTGTACCGGGGCGCCGCCCGCACCACCCGCCGCTACTTCCCCGTGAAGCTGCCGGTCGCGCTCGACTCGGCCCGCGCTCTGTTCGTCTACACCGATCCGGGCCACGAGACCTCGACGGCGCTCCGTTCGTGGGGCCGGGCGCACCGCGGGCTCTGGCGCGCGCTCCGGGGACTTGGCCGGTCGGTCGAGGTCGTGGCCGTCGCGCGCACCGCGCGGGAGCTCGACCGGGCGCGGCGGGTGACGCGAGGATGGTCCGAGCCCGGCGGTCCCGCCGAGCCCGAAGCCGGGGCGGCCGAGGAGCTCGCCCGGATCGAGCGGGCGATCCTCAAGGGCGCGGTCCACATCCTCGAGGAGTTCGGCGGCCTCCAGGCGGCGCTGAAGCGCAGCGTCGCGCTGGAGGAGCAGGCGCGCCGGCGGGGCGGGCGCGGATCGATCGACCGCGGGGCCGCTTGGCGGACCGAGCGCCTCGCAAGGGTCCGCTACCGATGAGCGGAGGGCTCGCAATGCCGAACCGCGGCGTGAAAACGACGCGGGGGGTCGTTTCACGAATCCGGCCCCCGGCGATTCACATGCGGCCTTCCGTCCATCCGCTTGCGCGGTGGCGTCTTGCGGCACCGCGGCCCGCCGGCCCGACGCCGGACGGGCCACGGGGGCCGTGGCTGGAGCGACCCGCCTCGCCGAGGGCTCGGTGCGGCGTAGGGCCGAGCGTGTTTTCACAACTCGCCCCCCCGCCTCGACGGGTCGCTCCAGCGCCAGGGATCCCTCCGGGAAGGGTGTCCGGCCGATGAAGCCGTGGACGCTCGTCCTCACCGGGGCGGCCCTGGCGGCGACCGCCGCGCGCGCGTTGCTCGCGCCGTTTCCGCCCGTCGGCGGCAACCCGTTTCTCGACCTGATCGCCCAGAACGATCCGGGCATCCATGCGGCGATCCGCGCGTGGTACTACCTAGCGCCCGGCGCGGCCGTCGTCCTGGCCGGCAACGTGATGCGCTCGGTCTCGCGGGTCTGGCTGGAGCCGCTCGCGATGCGCCGGAACCGGGGCAGGCTGCCCGCCTGGCCGAACTCGCCCGGGGACGACGCGCCGTCGCTCGTCGTCGGGGAACTGCACCACCCGACCGTTGCCCGGGAATGCGACCGGCCCTCCTGGCTCGTCGTTCCCGAGAGGGGACTCTACACCGGCGTGCTCGTCGTCGGGGCGGTCGGCACCGGCAAGACGACGGCCTGCATGTACCCGTTCGCGCGGCAGCTGCTCACCTGGCAGGCCGAAGATGCCGACCGCCGCGCGGGCGCGCTCGTGCTGGAGGTCAAAGGGGACTTCTGTCACCAGGTCCGGCGCATCCTGGGCGAGGCCGGGCGCGAGGACGACTACCTCGAAATCGGGCTCGGGGGGGCTTGGCAGTGGAACCCGCTCGACGATCCGCTGCTCGATTCCTACTCGATGGCGTACAGCGTCGCGTCGCTCATCAACCAGCTCTTCGGCAAGTCCCGCGAACCGTTCTGGCAGCAGGCCTACACGAACCTCGTTCGCTGGATCGTCGAGCTGCACCGGCTCCTGCCGGGCGGCTGGGTCACGCTCCGCGACATCTACCGCTGCACGGTCGAGGCGGAGTTGTTCGCCCGGAAGATCGGGGAGGCGAAGGCCGAGGCGCTTCGGCGGTGCCCCATGCGAGTTGTCATCGCCGCCAAGGTTCTCACCAAGCACCGGAAGGCGCTCGGCGACTGGGACTGGGACATGGCGCCCGGCAGCGACACGGTGGCGTGTCCCCTCGATCCGGAACGCGCGGCGCTTCTCGCGGAGTTGAAGGTCGAGTGCGCCACGGAGCCGGTGGGAAGCGGGGCGGGACGCGAGTACGCCGAGCAGGTCGAGGCCGTCGAGCGATGGTACCGGCACGACTGGACGAAGCTCGACGCCAAGCTCCGCACCTCGATCGTCGAAGGCATCTCGGTGTTCCTGTCGCTCTTCGATCAGCCGGACGTGGCGCGCGTGTTCTGCCCGCCGCCGCCGAAGGACGACCCCCCAGACGCACGGACGGACGGAGACGAAGGAGAGGAGGTCCCGGACGTGCAGCCCATCCCGGGACTCCGGCGCAGGCTGCCGCCGCTCGCCGACCTGATCGAGGGCGGCAAGGTGCTGGCGCTCAACATGCCAGCCGGGGCGAACCCGGCCTTGGCACGCGCCATCGGCGTGCTGCTCAAGAACGCGTGGATGCAGGCGCTGCTCCGAAGACCCGCCGAGGCGGCCCGCCGCCCCGGCCGCTACATGCGGCCCGCCGTGTTCATCTGTGACGAGTATCAAGCGTTCGCCACCGTAGGGCAGGACGACCCCTCGGGCGACGAGAAGGCGTTCGCGCTCACGCGGCAGTGCCGCTGCATCCCCATCGTCGCCACGCAGTCGATCTCCTCGCTCCGCTCCGTGCTCCCGTCGGGGGAGGCGTGGCGCACGCTCGTCCAGACGCTCCGCACCCGGATCTTCCTGTCGCTCTCCGACGACGCGTCGGCCAAGATCGCGTCCGAAATGTGCGGCGACGTCAAGAAGACGCAGGCGTCCTATACGTTCACCGAGACCTCGAACAAGCCCGAGTTCTCGCTCCTGTCCGGCCGGGCCGGGGGCGGCGACGGCCAGCTCGGGGCGAGCAAGTCGTTCCGGCAACAGCGGGAGCCGGTGTTCACCCCGCGTCAGTTCGGGCTGCTCGCCAACTATCAGGCGATCTGCCTCCCGTACGACGGCGTCAAGTCGCTCCCGGCGCGGCGCGTCTACCTGAAGCCCCACTACCTGCTCAGGACCCAGGGCTACTGGCGGCAGCGCGAGGAGGGGCGGATATGAAGCGCGCCAGCGGCGTCGGCCACCTCGTCCCGTTCCTTCCGGGGTTGGAGGGTCTACTCGAAGATCCCGGGGTCTCCGAGATCATGATCAACGGACCCGCGAACGTCTGGGTCGAGCGCGCCGGGACGCTGGAGCCCCACGACGCGCCCGGGCTCACCGCGGCATGGCTCCACCGAGCGGCGATCCACATCGCCCGGCCGCTCGGGCTCGATCCCGCCGCCCGGCCCATCCTCGACGCCCGGCTGGAGGACGGATCGCGGGTCGCGATCTGCACGCCACCCGCGAGCCCCGAGGTCGCGATCACCATACGCAGGTTCGGGGGCCGGGCGTTCACGGCCGAGGATCTCGTCCGCATGAGCTCGCTCCCGGAAGAGGCGCTCCAGGCCGCCCGGGCCACGCTTGCGGCGCGCCGGAACATCCTCGTCTCCGGCGGCACCGGCTCGGGCAAGACCACGCTCCTGAACGCGCTGATCGAACTCCTGCCCGAGGACGAGCGGATCGTCGCCATCGAGGACACGCTCGAACTCCGGATCGACCGCGCCAACTGCCTCCGGTTCGAGGCCGGAGCCACCCACGACACGCCCGTCTCGATCCGCGACCTGGTGCGCCACGCGCTCCGCCACCGGCCCGACCACATCGTCGTCGGCGAGGTCCGGGGCGGCGAGGCCGCCGACCTCTTGCAAGCCCTCAACACCGGGCACGGCGGGTCCCTCACGACCATCCACGCCAACAACGCGCGTTCCGCGCTCTCGCGACTCGCCAGCTGCGCCATGCAGGCCGGCGACGCGCTGCCCTGGGAGGTCACCTGCCGGGGCGTCGTCGACGGCATCGCGCTCGTGCTGCACGTGACCCGCCGCGACGGGCGCCGGTTCGTCGAAGAGGCGCTCGAAGTGCGCGGCTACGACGCGGCCACCGGCCGCTGGATCACGGAACCGACATGGACCACCCAACCACCGAAGGAGGTGAACGCATGAGAGGCATCGACCGGACCATCCGAGTCAAGACGTTCGAGGACTTCGACCGCGAACTCGCCCGCGACAGCGGCGACACGCTCGAAGTCGACGCCTTCCTGGCCGAGCAGTACGGCCTCTTCCCCGAGGACGTAGGCGACGAGGACGAGATCGCCGCCGCCTGGGACGACCCGCACGGCGCCGCCGGCGAGGAGGTGGACGCATGAACCACGACGAATACCACCGCAAGTTCGCCGACGCGATCATCGAGCAGATCCGGCAGGGCACCGCGCCCTGGCAGAAGCCGTGGGCGCCGGGCGAGCGCGTGATGCCCATGAACGTGGACACCGACCGCTCCTACCGGGGCGGGAACAGCCTGCACCTCGCCTCCGTGCAGCAGGAGCAGGGCTACGGCGACGTGCGCTGGGGCACCTACCGCCAGATCCAGACCAAAGGCGGGCAGGTCAGGAAGGGCGAGCGCGGCACCCGCATCCTCTCCTTCCAGGACAAGAAGCGGATCGCCGTGACCGACGAGCAGGGTCGGCCCAGGAGGGACGCCGAGGGCAAGAAGGTCTACCGCTACGAGAAGCTCAAGGCGCCGTTCGTGCGCCAGTACACGGTGTTCAACGCCGAGCAGGCCGACGGGCTGCCCGAGCGCTCGAACCCGACGCCCGAGCCGCTCTGGAAGGTGCACCAGGAGGCCGAGCGGGTCATGGAGGATGTCGGCGTCCCGGTCCGCCACGTCCAGGGCGACCGCGCCTACTACCACATGAAGCGCGACGAGATCGTGCTGCCCGAGCGGGGCCAGTTCCCGTCCGCGAACCACTACTACCAGACCGCACTCCACGAGCTGGGCCACAGCACCGGCCACGAGAGCCGGATGAAGCGCGACACCCTCATCGAGGGGATCAACAACGGGTTCGGCTCGCCGGAGTACGCCCGCGAGGAGCTGCGGGCCGAGATCAGCGCGATGATGACCGGCGAGCGCGTGGGCGTCGGCCACGACCCGGCGCGGGGCGCGGCCTACGTCGAGGGCTGGATCCAGGCGCTTGAGGAGGACCCGCGCGAGATCCGGCGCGCGGCCGCGGACGCGCAGAAGATCTCCGACTTCGTGCTCGGCCGGCACCGCGAGCGCGTGGCGGCGCGCGATCCCGTCGCCGTGGCGGCCGTCCGCACGCCCGCGCAGGGGCCGCAGAGGATCGTCGTTCACGTGCCGCAGATCCCCACCCCGGCGCGCGGCGCCGGGCCGAGCCGCTGACCGACCGATGAGAGGGAGGGAGATGTTCGGCCGCACGGCCGAACCGGACCCGCGCCCGGCCGCGCCACCCAGCCGCAATCGATCTCCGATGCGGAAAGGCCACCGCCGAGAATACGCCGCGGACCGCAAGCGCGGGTCCATCCCCTTCCCCGAACGCTGCGCCGGGGCCCTGACCGACATCGGCGTCCACGGCGCGGTCTCCTACCGCGACCTCGCGGAGATCCGCTTCAGCGGGCATCCCTACGCCACTCGCCGGGCCGTCGACGCGTGGATCCGGGACGGGCTCGTCACCGAGGGCACGGCCCCAGGGCCGAACGGCAATCCGTTCAAGATCGTCACCCTCACGCCCGCCGGCTTGGCCGAAGCTCGCGAACTCGCCGCCAAGCGGGGGATGGACCGGGAGCAGCGGATCGACATCCCCCGAATCCGCGACGCCCAAGCCAGCCACGACACCGCCGTCTACCGCGCATGCGCCGAGGAACGGGAGCGCCTCCGCCGACGCGGGGCCAAGGTGCGCCGCGTCCGACTCGACGCCGAACTCAAGAGCGCCGTCGCGCGAGCGAGCGAGTCGGAGCGGAGGAGGAACGGCGACCGCGCGGCCGACCGCGAGCGGCGACGTGAGGCCGGGGAACTCGGGCTTCCCCTCGACGGGGCGGACCGGGTGCTCTATCCCGACGCGCAGATCGAGTACGAGGACGCCGAGGGGAGAACCGGGCGCGTCAACATCGAGGTCGCATCCGGGGACTACCGCGAACCGGCGCTGCGCGCCAAGGCGGCCGCCGGGTTCGCCATGCACGCCAACGGACCGGCCGCCCAAGGCATGCTCCGCAAGCTCGGCCTGGGGTCTGGGGACGGCGGATCCTGGCTCAGGGGGCCCGCCGACCGCGATCCGGCGTCCGTCGAACTCTGACCGCAAAGGAGCCACCAGCATGCAGCCCTGGAAGATCAGCGCGGGACTCACCGCCGCGCTCGCCGGATCGGCGTTCCTGCTCGGCGGGTCACGCCTCGACTACCTCGCGCCGCTCTGGCCGCTCATCCTCGCCCGGCACGGCGTCGCGGCGGGACTGCACGCGGCGTTCGCCGTCATGATCGTCGCCGCCGGCATCTACGGCGTCGGCCGAGCGACGGGCCTGGCCGACCTGGGCAGCCGCGTCGATCTCGCCGAACGGTCCGTACGGCGGGGAGACGGGGACCGGGACCTCGCCGACGCGCTGCGCAGGGACGCAGAGGGAGACTGGGAATGAAACGCGTGACCAATCGACCGACCGTCGAGGGCCTGCCCGCCGCCTGGCGCAGACGGGCCAAGTCGCTCCGCAGGTACGGCGGCGAGACCCCGGCCACCGCGATCGAGCGCTGCGCCGACGACCTCGAAGCCACGCTCGTCGAGCGGGACGAGACCACGTTCTCGCTCGTCGAGGCCTCCCGCGAGAGCGGATACTCCGCCGACCACCTCGGACGCCTCGTCCGCGACGGCAAGATCCCCAACGCCGGACGGCCCGGCGCGCCCAGGATCGCGCTCAAGGATCTTCCCCGGAAGGCCCACGCGCCGCGCGGGCCGCGACTGGCGGGGAAGCCCCGGCGCCGCGAGGTTTCCAACAGGCAGATCGTGCGGTCCATCATCGAAAAAGGAATCGAATGATGGCACGCACGAAACGTGGCCGGCGCGTCTACCGCGCCGGCGAGTGGGGCCGGAACCGGGTGCGGGTCTTCCCCGATCCCAAATCCGGCATCATGCAGGTGGAGTGGCGCGAAGGCGGACGCAAGCTGCGCAGGTCGCTGAGGCACCGCGACTGGGCCAGGGCCAAGAAGCAAGCCGACGAGATCGCCGCCGGGATCGCGGAGCCGGTGGCCGCGGACGCCGAGCCCGAGCCGCTCGCCCTCAAGACGCTGTTTGAAATCTACGGTGAGGAGGTGACGCCCACCAAGGCGAAAGGGTCGCGGAAGTACGACCGGGCCACGATGAGGATGTTCCTCCGGTTCTTCGGAAGCCACCGCAAGGCCGCGACGCTCTCGCAGCGCGACTGGGACCGCTTCATCCGGGCACGCCGCGCGGGCAAGGCGGGGCGGAGCGGCAAACCCGCCGCCGACCGGACCATCCAGCAGGACCTCAAGCTGTTGCTCGCCATCCTCAACTGGGCTGCGCGGTCGAGGGACGAGGAGGGAAGGTTTCTCCTCGAATCGAATCCGCTCCGGGGCCTCAAGGCTCCGTCCGAGAAGAATCCGACCCGGGTGGTGCTCACCCAGGCCGAGTACGAGGCGTTGCTCCGCGTGGCCGGCGAGGTGGAGTGGCGGTTCCGGGTGGCGCTCGTGCTCGCGCACGAAACGGGCCACCGGATCGGGGCGATCCGCCAGCTCCGCTGGTCCGACATCGACCTCGACTCCCGAATGATCCGGTGGCGCGGCGAGCACGAGAAGACGGGGTACGAGCACCGGACGCCGATCACCGCCATCGCACAGGCCGTTCTGGTCGAGGCGCGGAGGCACAACCCCGGGATCGGGGACGCGCCCGTGATGCCGGCGCCGAAGGATCCGTTCGCGTGCATGAGCCGCTCGCTCGCGCGCGACTGGTGGACGAAGGCCGAGCGGCGCGCAGGACTCGATCCCAGGTGGGGGCGCGGCTGGCATTCGCTGAGGCGGAAATTCGCCTCCGACCTCATGGACCTGCCGCTCAAGGTCCTCTGCGATCTGGGCGGCTGGAAGACCGCCCAGACGGTCCTCAAATGCTACCAGCGGCCCGACGAGGACCGGCTCAGGAAGGCTCTGGAGACGTACCGGGGGGGCGGCTCCGGGTCCCCAAATCCTCTCCAATTGGAGAGGATAATTGGAGAGGATCGGACCCACGAATCGCGTAAGTCCAATGGGCCTGGGTAGATTCGAACTACCGACCTCACGCTTATCAGGCGTGCGCTCTAACCACCTGAGCTACAGGCCCCTATTGAAGTTACGGGATTTCGAGGTCGAGTTCCAGCTGTTTGATTCCCGCTATTCAGCGGGAATGGAAACCCTCCGCCGGTCTTCGAGGGCCTTCCTGAGCTGGTCCTCGTCGGCCCGCTGGTAACACTGGAGAACGGTCTGGGCCGTCTTCCAGCCTCCGAGTTCGCAGAGCACCTTCAGCGGCTGGTTCATGAGGTCCGAAGCGAACTTCCGCCTCAGCGAGTGCCAGCCGCGACCGCGCTTGGGCTCCAGCCCTGCGAGTTTCTGGGCCTTGTCCCACCAGACGCGCACCCGCGACCGGTCCAGGCACCGCGAGGGGTCCCTCGGCGCGGGCAGCACGGGAGAGTCCCCGCCGCTGGGGTTCTGCATCCACGCCCCCTGCAAGACGGCGAGCGCCTCGGCTGTGACCGGAGTCCGGTGCTCGTACCCGGTCTTCTCGTTCTCAGCGCGCCAGCGGATAACCCCGGCCTCCATGTCGATGTCCGGCCAGCGGAGCTGGCGGATGGCACCGATACGGTGCCCCGTCTCGTGGGCGATCACCAGCGCCACACGAAACCGCCAGTCCATCGCCTCGGACACCCGGAGCAATGCCTGGTACTCCGCGTCGGTGAGAAGCACCCGGGTCGGGTTCTTCTCGGCAGGGGCCCTGAGCCCCCGGAGGGGGTTGGATTCGAGGAGGAGCCTACCCTCCTCGTCCCTCGACTTCGCGGCCCAGTTCAGGATCGCGAGCAGTAGCTTGAGGTCCTGTTGGATCGTGCGGTTGCCCACGGGCCTGCGGCTGCGCCCGGCCTTGCCCGCACGACGTGCCCGGATGAACCGGTCCCAGTCGCGCTGCGAGAGCGTGGCCGGTTGACGGTGTCCCCCAAAGAAGTTGCGGAACATCGCCATGGTGGCCCGGTCGTACTTCCGGCTCGACGGCGCCTTGGTGGGCGTCACCTCTTCCCCGTAAATGTCAAAAAGCCCCCCCAGCGTGAGCGGCTCGGGCTCCCGTACCTCGCGGGCCTGCGGGCTGGAGAAGCCTGCGGCAAGCTCATCCGCCTGCTTCTTCGCCTTCTGCCAGTCGCGGTGTCTCAGCGACCGGCTCAGCCTTCGACCGTTGTTGCGCCACTCGATCTGGAAAAGACCGGTCTTGGGATCGGGGAACACCCTCACCCGGTTCCGGCCCCGCTCGCCGGCGCTGTACGCGCGCCGGTCACGTTTCGTGACTGCCATCATTCGATTCCTCTCTCGATGATGGACTGCACGATCTGCGCGTTCGAAACATCGCGCCGGCGAGGCTCCTCCGCCAGTCGCGGCTCCGCCGGGACGTGGGCCTTCCGGGGCAGGTCCCTGCGCGCGATCCGGGGCGCGCCGGGCCGTCCGGCGTTGGGGATCTTTCCGTCGCGGACGAGCCGCCCGAGGTGGTCGGCCGAGTATCCGCTCTCGCGGGAAGCCTCGACCAGCGAGTAGGTGGTCTCGTCCCTTTCGACGATGGTGTCCTCAAGTTCGGCCGCGCAGCGTTCCAGCGTGACGGCCGGGGGCTCGCTTCCGTAACGGCGGAGCGCCTTCGCGCGCCTGCGCCAGGTGCCGGGCAGCGCCTCGACGGATCTTCGCTCACTCATGGGCGTTCACTCCCAGTCCCCCTCGGCGTCCCTGCGGAGCGCGTCGGTGAGATCTGCGTCCCCCTCGCCGCGCCGGACGGAACGTTCGGCGAGATCGACGCGGCTTCCGAGGTCGGCGAGCCCGGTCGCGCGGGCGACGCTGTAGATGGCGGCGGAGACGGTGACGACGGCGAACGCCGCGTGCAGCCCGACCGAGGCGCCGTGGCTGGCGAAGATGAGCGCCCAGTGGGGCGCGAGATACTCGAGGCGGGCTCCGCCGAGGAGGAACGTTGCTCCGGTGAGTGCGGCGGTGAGTCCCGCGCTGATCTTCCAGGGCTGCAAGTCCGATCCTCCGTGCGCTCAGAGTTCGACGGTGGCCGGATCGCGGTCGGCCGGACCCCTGAGCCAGGAGCCGTCCTCGCCCGGGCCGAGGCCGAGTCTCCGGAGCAGCGCGGCGGCGGCCGGGCCGCTGGCATGCATCCGGAACCCGGCGGCCGCCTTGGCGCGGACGGCCGGTTCGCGATAGTCGCCGGAGACGGCTTCGACGTTGACGCGCCCGGTGCGCCCTTCGGCGTCCTCGTACTCGATCTGGGCGTCCGGGTAGAGCACCCTTCCCTCGTCGTCGAGGGGGAGCGCGAGTTCATGGGCGATGCGGTGCCGCTCGGCGTCGGCGGCGCGGTCGCCCTCCTTCCGGCGCGCCGACTCGCTCGCCCGCGCGACGGCGCTCCTGAGTTCGGCGTCGAGCCGGACGCGCCGCACCGTGGCGCCCTGCTTGCGCAGGCTTGCCTGTTCCTTCCAGGTGGCCCGGTAGACGGCGGTGTCGTGGCCGGCTTGGGCCGACCGGATTCGGGGGATTTCGATCCGCTGCCCCCGGTCCATGCCCCGCTCGGCGGCGAGGTCACGGGCTTCGGCCACGCCGGCAGGTGTGAGGGTGAGGACCCTGAACGGGTTGCCGTTCGGTCCCGTCTCCGGCGTCTCCGTGACGAGTCCGTCCCGGATCCAATGGTCCACCGCCCGGCGGGTGGTGTAGGGGTGCCCGCCGAAGCGGGCCTCGGCCAGGTCGCGGAACGAGACCGCGCCGTGGACGCCAATGTCGCTCAGCGCCCCGGCGCAGCGTTCGGGGAAGGAGATGGGCCCGCGCTCCCGCTCAGCGGCGTATTCTCGGCGGTGGCCGTCCCGCATCCGGTGGGGATTGCGGCTGGGTGGCGCGGCGGGGCGCGGGTCCGGTCCGGCCTTGCGGCCGAACATCTCCTTACCTCTCATCGTGCGTCAGCGGCTCGGCCCGGCGCCGCGCTGGGGCGTCGGGATCTGAGGGACGGGCACCTGGATCCGCTGAAGCCCGGGCGCGCGGGTCGCGGCCACGGCCATGGGTTCCCGCGTGATGTCCACGGGAGCCCGCGCGGGCTCCCGCTCGATGTGCCGCGCGAGCACGAAGTCGGAGATCCTCTGCGCGTCCGCGGCGGCGCGCCGGATCTCGCGCGGATCCTCCTCGAGCGACTTGATCCAGCCCTCGACGTAGGCCGCGCCGCGGCTCGGGTCATGCCCGACGCCGACGCGCTCGCCGGTCATCATGGCGCTGATCTCGGCCCGGAGTTCCTCCCTAGCGTAGTCGGGGGACCCGAACCCGTTCTTGATCCCTTCGACGAGCGTCTCCCGGTTCATCCGCTCGGGGTGGCCGGTACTGTGACCCAACTCGTGGAGCGCGGTCTGGTAGTAGTGGTTCGCGGATGGGAACTGCCCGCGCTCGGGCAGCACGATCTCGTCGCGCTTCATGTGGTAGTAGGCGCGGTCGCCCTGGACGTGGCGGACCTGAACCCCCACGTCCTCCATGACCTTCTCGGCCTCTCGGTGCGCCTTCCAGAGGGGCTCGGGCGTGGGGTTCGCGCGCTCCGGCAGCCCGTCGGCCTGCTCGGCGTTGAACACGGTGTACTGCCGCACGAACGGCGTCTTGAGCTTCTCGTAGCGGTAGACGCGCTTGCCCTCGGCGTCCCGCCTGGGCTTACCCTGCGCGTCGGTGACGGCGATCCGCTTATGGTCCTGAAACGACAGGATGCGGGTGCCGGTCTCGCCCTTTCTGACCTGTCCGCCCTGGGCCTGGATCTGGCGGTAGGTGCCCCAGCGCACGTCGCCGTAGCCGTGCTCCTGCTGGGTGGCGGCCAAGTGCAGGCTGTTGCCGCCCCGGTAGGAGCGGGCCGTGTCGACGTTCATGGGCATGACGCGCTCGCCCGGCGCCCACGGCTTCTGCCACGGCGCGGTGCCCTGCTTGATCTGCTCGATGATCGCGTCGGCGAACTTGCGGTGGTATTCGTCGTGGTTCATCCGTCCACCTCCTCGCCGTGCGGATCGTCCCAGGCGGCCGCGATCTCGTCCTCGGTTCCCACGTCCTCGGGGAAGAGGCCGTACTCCTTGGCCAGGTAGTCGTCGACTTCGAGCGTGTCGCCGCTGTCGCGGGCGAGTTCGCGGTCGAAGTCCTCGAACGTCTTGACTCGGATGGTCCGGTCGATGCCTCTCATGCGTTCACCTCCTTCGGTGGTTGGGTGGTCCATGTCGGTTCCGTGATCCAGCGGCCGGTGGCCGCGTCGTAGCCGCGCACTTCGAGCGCCTCTTCGACGAACCGGCGCCCGTCGCGGCGGGTCACGTGCAGCACGAGCGCGATGCCGTCGACGACGCCCCGGCAGGTGACCTCCCAGGGCAGCGCGTCTCCGGCCTGCATGGCGCAGCTCGCGAGCCGCGAGAGCGCGGAGCGCGCGTTGTTGGCGTGGATGGTGGTGAGCGACCCGCCGTGGCCGGTGTTGAGCGCCTGCAGCAGGTCGGCGGCCTCGCCGCCGCGCACCTCGCCGACGACGATGTGGTCGGGCCGGTGCCGGAGCGCGTGCCGCACCAGATCGCGGATCTCAACGGGCGTCTCTGAGAGGGTGGCTCCGGCCTCGAAGCGGAGGCAGTTGGCACGGTCGATCCTGAGTTCGAGCGTGTCCTCGATCGCGACGATGCGTTCGTCCTCGGGCAGCAGTTCGATCAGCGCGTTCAGCAGCGTGGTCTTGCCCGAGCCGGTGCCGCCGGAGACGAGGATGTTCTGGCGGGACGCAAGCGTGTTCCGGGCGGCTTCGAGGATGTCTTCGGGCAGCGAGCCCAGCCGCACGAGGTCCTCGGCCGAGAACGCGCGGCCTCCGAACCGCCGTATGGTGATCGCGACCTCGGGACTCGCGGGCGGGGTGCAGATGGCGACCCGCGATCCGTCCTCCAGCCGTGCATCCAGGATCGGCCGCGCGGCGGGATCGAGCCCGAGCGGCCGCGCGATGTGGATTGCCGCGCGGTGGAGCCATGCGGCGGTGAGGGCCGGCGCGTCGTGGGGCTCCAGCCTTCCGGCCCGCTCGATCCAGACATTGCCGGGACCGTTGATCATGATCTCGGAGACCTCGGGGTCCCCGAGCAGACCCTCCAGGCCCGGCAAGAAGGGAGTGAGGTGGCCGACGCCGCTGGCGCGCTTCATATCCGCCCCTCCTCCCGTTGCCGCCAGTAGCCCTGGGTCCTCGGCAGGTAGTGGGGCTTCAGGTAGACGCGGGTGGCCGGGAGCGACTTGACGCCGTCGTAGGGGAGGCAGACGGCCTGGTAGTTGGCCAGAAGTCCGAACTCGCGCGGCGTGAACACGGGTTCCCGCTGCCGGCGGAACGACTTGCTCGCGCCGATGGTGCCGCGCCCGCCGCCCGCGCGGCCGGAGAGCAGCGAGAACTCGGGCCTCCCCGTCGTCTCGGTGAACGTGTAGGAGGCCTGCGTCTTCATGACGGAGCCGCACATCTCGGACGCGATCTTGGCCGACGCCTCGTCCGAGAGCGACAGGAAGATCCGGGTGCGGAGCGTCTGGACGAGGGTGCGCCAGGCCTCGCCCGAGGGGAGCACGGAGCGGAGCGAGGAGATCGATTGCGTGGCCACCACGGGCACGCACCGGCACTGGCGCGTGAGCGCGAACGCCTTCTCGTCACCGGAAGGATCGTCCTGGCCGACGGTCGCGAACGCCTGGTATTCGTCGCAGATGAACACGGCGGGCCGCATGTAGCGTTCGGGCCGCCGCGCGGCCTCCGCGGGCCTTCGGAGCAGCGCCTGCATCCAGGCGTTCTTGAGCAGCACGCCGATGGCGCGGGCCAGCGCCGGGTTCGCGCCCGCGGGCATGTTGAGCGCAAGAACCTTGCCGCCCTCGATCAGGTCGCTGAGCGGCGGCAGTCGGCGGCGGAGCCCCGGCATGGGCTGGACATCCGGTGCGCCCTCCCCATCGTCGGTCCGCTTGGCCGGGGCATCGTCCCCCGGCGGAAGCGGGCAGAACACGGCGGCCACGTCCGGCTGGTCGAAGAGCGAGAGGAAGACGCTGATCCCCTCGACGATCGAGGTGCGGAGCTTGGCGTCGAGCGCCATCCAGTCGTGCAGGTACCATCGTTCGATGGCCTGCACCTGCTCGGCGTACTCGCTGCCTGCGGCGCCGGAGACCGGCTCCGTCCGGTGTTCGACCTTCAGCTCCGCGAGCAGCGCGGCGCGGTCCGGATCGAGGCGGCAGGCCACCTTGCCGGTGCCCGCCATTTCCCAGCCCCAGTCCTCCAGCGCCTGCCTGTGCGCGTTCAGATCCTTGGCGGCGATGACGGCCCGCATGGGGCATAGCCGCAGGGCGCGGGCCTTCGCCTCGCCGATCTTCTCGGCGAAGAGCTCGGCGTCCACCGTGCAGCGGTAGATGTCCTGGAGGGTGACCCAGCCCACCGGCAGCAGCCGATGCAGCTCGACGATCCACCGGACGAGGTTCGTGTACGCCTGTTGCCAGAACGGTTCGCGGGACTTGCCGAAGAGCTGGTTGATGAGGGAGGCCACGCCGTAGGCCATCGAGTAGGAGTCGAGGAGCGGGTCGTCGAGCGGGTTCCACTGGAGCGAGCCGCCGAGCCCGATCTCCAGGTAGTCGTCCCCGCGCCCGGCGTCTTTGACGATCCGCCTCACCTGATGACAGAAGTCCCCTTTGACTTCGAGCACGAGCGCGCCCGCGCGGCGGCCGGGATCGTCGGCTTGCCAGGAGAGGAGCTGCCGCGCGAAGGGGTACATGCACGCGGTCGTCTTGCCGGTGCCGACCGCTCCGACGACGAGCATGCCGGTGTAGAGCCCCTTTTCGGGGATCACGAGCCAGGAGGGCCGCACGCTCTCGGTGGCCGCGGTTGGGTGGTGCAGTTCGCCGATCACGAGCGAGGGCGCGTCGTCGGCGGGCGACGTGGGCCACGCCGGGAGCCTGCCTCGGTTGCGCCCCCTCGCGAGCGGCCGCATCCAGACGCGCGAGACCGAGAGCGCGATCGACCCGGCCAGGAACACGGCCACGCCGGGCGCCATGAAGTGCCAGAGGTGGATCGCCCGGTGGAGGCCCGGATCGCGGTCGGCGATCAGGTCAAGATACGGGTTACCGCCCGGACCGGGGAACGGCGCGAGGAACGCGCGCCAGGCGAGCGCCATGAGCGCGACTCCGATGAGGACGAGCGTCCACGGCCTCACGGAGCGGACACCCTTCCCGGAGGGATCGATGCTGCGGGAGCGACCCAGGCATGGGGGCGAGGGTGTGAAAACATGCTCGCCGCTATGCCGTACCGAGCCTCTGGCGAGGGGGGTCGCTCCCGCCACGGCCGATGCGGCCCGTCCGGCAACAGGCCGGCGGGCCGCGAGGCCGCAAGACGCAACCGTGCAAGCGGATCAGCGGAACGCCCGGCGTGAATCGCCGGAGCGCGGATTCGTGAAACGACCCCCCGCGTCGTTTTCACGCCGCGGTGCGGCAGGGCAGGCGCTCCGCTCATCGGAAGCGAACCCTCGCGAGGCGCTCGGTCCGCCAGCCGACGCCGCGGTCGATCGATCCGCACCCGCCCTGCCGGCGGGCTTGTCTTTCCAGCGCGACGCTGCGCTTGAGCGCGGCCTGGAGGCCGCCGAACTCCTCGAGGATGTGGACCGCGCCCTGCACGATCGCCCGCTCGATCCGGGCCAGTTCTTCCGCCGTCCCGGCGTCGGGCTCGCCGGCGCCGGTGGCCCCGGCCCAGCCGCGCGTCACCCGGCGTGCCCGCTCCAGTTCGCGCGCGGTGCGGGCGACGGCCACGACCTCGACCGACCGGCCCATCCTTCGGAGCGCGCGCCAGAGCCCGCGGTGCGCCCGGCCCCACGAGCGGAGCGCGGTGGCGGTGTCGTGGCCGGGCTCGGCGTAGACGAACAGGGCCCGGGTCGAGTCGAGCGCGACGGGCAGCTTGACGGGGAAGTAGCGCCGGGTCTCGCGGGCCGCTCCGCGGTACACGCGCACGGGCAGCAGCGAACGCCCGATGCCGAGCGCGTCGAACGCGGAGACCTTCTCAGTCTCGGTCGGGAGCCACGGAAGATCGGAGTGCTCGATGACGTAGTCGAGCGAGAGCAGGCGGCGCATGAGGACCTCGGTCGAGGCGCCGCGGCGGTGGCGGATGTGCTCGGCTCCGAGCGCCCGGTAGACCGGCCGTGAGAAGATCCGGCAGACGCGGCCGATGCCCGCGATGCCGGGCTCCGTCTCCTCGCTCGCGACCCGGCGCTCGATCAGCGCGTGGACGACGCGGCGGACCTGCTCGGGGTGCGCGTCCATGAACCGTCCGCACTGGGCGCGGGTGAACACCCCGCTGTGCAGGCACACGAGCGCGATCCACTCGGCCTTCCTTCCGGTCCAGCCGAACGCTTCGAGCGCCTTCTCGCGCCCCTTGAGGTGTCCGATCATCGCTCGTCCCCGGTCACGAGCGCGCGGTCGGCCTGCATGTAGGTGATGAGGAGTCCCATCGGGTTGTGGACGACCAGCTCGGGCGGGACGGAGTCCAGGAACTCGAACCGGAGCGTGAGCGACCAGCGCTCGCGCAGCACCTCCCGGGCGGCCGCGAGATGCACGAGCTCGAAGTCGGCCGTTGCGCCGTGCGGCGGCTCGGGCGAGGGGTGGATCCGGAGCACGACCCGCTCGACCTGGCGCTCGGTCTCGGCGGTCCCGGCTGCGACACCCGCGACCTCGTCGCCGTCGCGCGCGAACGCCGCGTTGGCGAGTTCCGTGCTCAGGAACCGGAGGCTCCGGGTCCAGTGCTCCTCGACCGTGGCCCGGCGCCGCGAGTGGAAGTCCGCGACGAATCGGTTGAGGAAATACTTGGTCGTCGGGTCGAGCGGGTCCGCCTGCGCGGTCGCGGCCTCGTATGCCACCGCTTCGGCGCGACCGACCTCGTCAACGCGGATCACGATGGGCTTGGGCGGCTCGGCGCCCGCGATACGAAGCAGGACGAACACGCCGAGGACGCAGCTGGCGGAGAGAAAGATCAGGATCGTTCTGAGCTTCCGGTTCGCCTGCACCGCCTCGCCCCAGATCTCGGCGTACTCGCGGCCCGCGTCTCCATCTCCGTTCATTCGCGCTCTTCTCATTCCTGGCATCTCCAAGGATCTCAGACGGGCTTGACGGGGGCGGCGGCCTTGCCGGCTCCCTGCATGACGAGCGCGACGAACCCGGACCCGGCGGAGCCGGAACCGGAGACGAGCATCGAGGCGAGTTCGCCGACCTTGAGCCCGGCCATGAGGCCGGAGACGACGAGCGGCATGAGGACGACGGCCCAGAGCCAGAGCTCGAACGGGTCCGCCGTGCCGGTGCCCATCAGGGCATCGGCGTAGGTCGTGATGTAGCCCATGCCGACGCCCATGAAGACCCTGAGCACCGCACCGGCCACGACGCCGTAGAGCGTGTAGACCATGAGCGTCCGGAACCATCCCCAGAACAGGAACGAGAGCGGCTCGAAGAGCAGGAACGCGATGAACACCGGACCGAGCAGGATCGCGATGGCGATGGCGACCTGCGCCCAGATCACCTGCGCGTAGGTCACGCAGAACAGCGCCAGCAGGCAAACCACGAGCGAAGCGCCCATCACGAGCGTGACCAGCGAGGAGAAGATCACGGTCGCGCCCGCCGTCACGACCGAGAGCAGGTTGCCCGTGGACCACGCCGCGCCCAGGTGCGCGGAGTACGCCTGCACGAGCGCGGTCATCTCGGTGTAGCCGGCCGACACCACGTCGGACAGGAACAGGTTCTGGAGCCAGATCCCGCCTCCGGCGACCATGGCCGGGAACGTGAGCCCGACGCCGGGGATCGGGACGACGTAGTAGTGAAGCAGGGTGCGGGGGATCGCGATCCCGATCACGAGCTTGACGATCTCCCAGGGCTGGAAGGTGCCGCTGAACGCGATCTTGAGGCCGGTCCAGGCGACCATCACGGCGGCGAGTCCGCCCCAGAGCTGGAGCCCGAGCGCGTGCACGTCGGGCGCGGCCCCGCCGACGACGGTGTCGAGCACGATGTCCAGGAAGCTCTTGAAGTCCTGAAGCTGGCCCGGCGGGATCTGCGCCGGGACATTCGGGTCGATGGACTGCGGGGGCAGTTGCATGGCCGCAGCGCCCCTACCGGTAGAACGACGGGACGCGGAACAGCAGCCCTTCCCGAAGCGCGGCCCGGTTCAGCGAAGCCGCGTCGCGCATCGTCCCGGCGAGCGCGTTGGCGCGCGCCCGGCCGTCGTGCCAGCGGCCGAGCCATTCGAGCCGGGCGAGGTCGGCCTGCCTCGCGCGGCCCGCCTCCATGGCGGCCTGGTGGGCGAGCACCTGGCCCACTGCCGCGTCGATCCGGCCCTGGCTCAGCGCGGCCGCGACCCCCGCCTGCTGGAGGGCTGTGTTCGAGAGATTGCCGTTCGCGGTCAGGCCGGCGAACGAGCCCCGGGCGCTCTCGACGGTCCCGGCGAGCGCGGCAGCCGCGTCGAGCGCCGCGTAGTCGAGCACGCGCTGCCGGTCGGCCGCCTCGCGGGTGCGGCGGTAGTCCTGGGCCGCCCGCGTCGCGGCTTGGGGCGGCAAGTTCCGGTGGAGAGCCAGGATGTCGGCCTCCGTCACCCGGTCGGCCGTCCTGTGGGCGGTGCGCCACAGTCCGGTGAACGAGCGGCCGCCTCCGAAGTTCCGGACGGCATCGACCGTCCCGCGGGCCGGGCCGGTGAAGTCGGATCGCCAGCGGAGCCCGTTCCTCACCAGTCCGACGGGATCGGCCGCAAGGTCGGAGAACGGTCGGAGGAGCGCGTCGATCTCGCCCTTGGCGGCGCGCTCCATGTGGTCGAGCTGGTCTTCGAGTTCCGTAAGCTGGCGGGCCATCGACCGGATCTGGGTGACCTGGTGCGAGATCTGCGTGATCTGGTTCGCGATGATCGTGGCCCGCTGGAACCAGCTCCCGAAGTCGAACTGCGCGCTCGCGGGAGCGGCGTCCGCGAGCATGAGCAAGGGAGCCATGACGGCCATGACGAGGATGTGGTGGCGCATGTGGGAGTCCTTTCGTGTCAGCGGTGCGAGGAGCGTGCGGGGGTTGGGATCAGGACATCGGAGGTGAGCCAGACGCGGAGCCGGTGGCCCGCGCGGATCGTGATCTCCGGCATCCGGTTCAGGTACCGGTCCAGCGTCGAGGTGGCGCTGCCTCCGAGCCCCTGGCCGACGCCCGCGCGGAGTCCGTAGGGCGAGGCTCCGGCGAGCGTGAGTCCGCTCAGCGCGCCGACCGCTCCGGCAGCGGCGAACGTTGAGAGGTAGTGCCGGTTCACCCGGTCGCGGAGCGCGCTCTCGCCCGCCTGGTTCAGGCCGGTGAACTCAAGGTCCACCCAGCTCCCGTCGGGCAGCACCAGCCGGTGGAACGAGACGGCGAGGCGGGTCTGGTTCCGGTCCTGGACGGCCCGGGCCGTGCCGACGACGCGCGAGCCGCGGGGAACGAGGACCCGCTGGCGGTCGGCCGAATACAGCGGCACCGACACCATGGCGAGCACCGGGCCGGGGAACTCGCCCGACAACTGGTTGACCAGCACCGCCTCGAGGAACGTGCCCTCGTGGACGCGCTCCCAGCCGGGCGGGTCATCCGACTGGACGTTGAAGCTCGGCTCGCTTGTTCCGAGCGCGCGGGTGGACTCCGGGCCGGATGAGGTGCCTCCGCCCGCCAGCCCCGTTTCGAGTTCAGCCTCCAGGGCGGCGAGGGAGTGCCCGAAGGACGCGAGCATTGCGTCGAGCGCGTCCTCGGCCGGCTCGTGATCGGCCGGCTGACCGGATCCGGCTCGCGCCTCATTCGGATCCCGGTAGGTACGCGTGAGGGGAAGCGAGCGGAGCGAGCGCGCCCCGCGTTCGATCTCCTCCAGCCGGAGCGCCTCGCGAAGCTCATGCTCGGCCTGAGTCATCCCCGCCGCCTCGGCTCCGCCACCACCTCGTTCGCGCCCGCTGCTGCGGGCTCCTCCTTCTCCACCGGCTCCGGCCGTCTCGCTCTCGGCGTGGCGCCGCTCCCCGCCACCGCGGTCCTGGTCCGCGTCCGCCTGCTGCTGGTGGCGCTCGGTGTCCGCGCGCATGCGGCTGTCGAACGCCCGGCCCGTGCGGTCGTCCACGGGCTGCGGTTCGCGCGCGGCGGGAGCCGTGGGATCGTCTCCGGGACCCGTGAGCGACGACGAGAACAGCATGCCGGCCACGAGCACGGCGATCAGCCCGATCCCGGCCTTCGTGACGATGCCGCCCGGGAGCGCGCCCTTCGGCTCCTTCATCCACTTCTTCCAGCGGCTCATCGCGCATCCCCCGGCTCAAACCGCCAGCCAGCCCGCTCGTCGCCGATCTGGAGCCAGCCGTCGCCCAGCACATGGCGGGCGACGTAGAGGCCGTCCCCCGTGAGATCGAACGCGACCAGCGCCGGTTCGCCGTCGCGGAGTTCGTAGAGCGCGGGCGCCTCCTGGGCGCCTGAGCGGATGTAGGTGAAGGTCCCGTCGTGCCACATGGCCTCGACGAGGAACGGACGCTTCGCGGCGCCTGAGTCCAGCCGGTACTCGAACGCCAGCTGCTCGGGATAGGACGCGCGGAACGCCTCGATCTCGGCGGCCGCGGCCTCGCGCGCCCTGAGCGCCGCCTCGGCGGCCTCGGCGGCCATCTCGCGGTAGGCTGCGACCTCGCTCCGGGCGACGAACGCCGGTGCGCCGGACATGCCCGCCGCGTCCGCGCCGTCTTCGACGCGGACCACGAGGTGCGGCGGCTCTTCGCCGCTCTCGGAGACGAGGAACGAGTAGATGCGCCCGGACTCGCAGACGAGCGCGATGTTGCTCGCCGCGCCCTCGGCCAGCGGCTTCAGGTACGCCACGTTCGCAGCGCCGGTCAGGTGCCAGTACTCGGAGTCGCCCGCGACGAAGTCGAGGATTCTCTCGCCGCTCGGCAGCACGATCACGGTCGTGTGGCGCACGCGCGTGCGGAGCCGGGGGATCGGGGCGTCACCCTCCCCGGGCGCCGACACCCGGAGCAGGGCGGAGTCCCCGCTGGGCTGTTGTCCGGCGGCATCGCACGGGACGGCCGTAAGAAGCAGGGTCAGCAGGACGACGACGACCCCGAGCAGGATGGCCGATGTGGGGGTTGCTTTCATGGTGTTCACGGCCTCTCGGTTGGTGGGATGGAGTGGGTTCGGCCCGCGAGCGCTTCGAGCGCCCGGACCAGGCCGTGCCTCGCCACGGCCTCGGCGCGCTTCTCGGCGTCGAGCGGCGAGGAGGTGTAGAGCCAGTAGCTCTCCGGATCGACTTCGAGCCGAAGCACCGCCGCCTCGTCCGGGCGGCGGAGATACAGTTCGCGCTTCGGAGTCAACTCGCGGATCCGGGCGACCTCCGACTCGTTCAGCCGGAACAGTGCTCCAGCTTCTTCCGGCAGTTCGGGGTTGGCGAGGAACAGCTTGGTGGGGATCGATTCGAGAAGCGCCGAAGCTCCCGGCGTCCCCGTCACGTCCACGGCGGACTGGGTGGCGAGCACGAGCGCGGCGTTCTTCTTCCGCCACGTCTTGGCCGCCTCGGCCAGGTAGTTCAGCACGGCGGGGTCCTGCATGTACCGCCACGCCTCGTCCACGACCATCAGCTTGAGCCGCGCCGTCTCGGCCGGGTCCTCGATCTCCAGGCGCATGCGCTCCAGCAGGTAGGCGAGCGCCGCCTCGCACAGGTCCGCGTGCTCGGCCGCCCCCGCCAGGTCGATCACCTGCCAGTCCCGGAACTCGATGTCCGTCGCGCCCGCCGGGGCGTTGTCGAAGAACGCGCCCCACGCGCCGCCTTCCGTCCAGCGGCTCAGCGCAGGCCACATCGCGGAGGGGAGCGAACCGGTCAACACGCTCAGCGTCCGGCGCTCCGTCCCGAGCGCGTACAGATCCTCGATCCGCGCGCGGATCTCGCTCGTGTCCGCGCCGCCGGCCTCGTACCCTCCCAGCTTCAGCAGCCGGAGCACCCAGCCCGTCAGGAACTGGAACGTCCTCGTGGTCGCGGGCAGCGCGAAGGGCGTGAGCCGGAGCGTGGGCTCCGCCTCGCCGGGCGCGAGCTCCAGATACCGGCCCCCGAGGAACCGGGTCAGCCAGCGGTAGGAGCCGCCCAGGTCCAGGATCAGGATGCGCGGATCGTACTTGAGCGCCTCGACGAGCAGGAAGTTGAGCGTAAAGCTCTTGCCCGAGCCCGTCGCCCCCAGGATCAGCGTGTGGCCCACGTCGCCCGCAAACAGATCGTAGCGGTACGCCGTGCGCCACGGCGTCTCGAACACCGCCAGCGGCTCACGGTCGAGATGCCGACTCTTCCGGTTGCCTCTCGGCGGCCCGAACACGGGCGCGAGGCACGCCGCGAGGCCAGCGGACACGAACACCTTCCGCACCTGCCGCTTGCGCGGCTGGGCCGGGAGCCGCGCGAACCATGCGGGAAGCTGGCCGTAGCCCTCCCGGATCACCTTCGCGTCGTGCGCGGCGAACAGGCGGCGCACGTCGCCGTCCAGCCGCTCGATCCCGTCGAGTTCGCCGTGCAGCGCCACGGTCAGCGACGCCTCGCCGTAGGCCACGCCGTCGGCTTCGAGTTCGACGAGCGCCGATCCCAAGCGATCCGATTCCGCTGCGGCCGCCGAATCGACCATCGCCGCGGCCGTGCCCTGCGCGTCCTGCGCGTGCGCCATCATCGAGTAGCGCCGCGAGAAGTAATGGCGCTGCGCGCTTCGGATCCGGCGCCGCGCCGCTTCCACCGTCCAAGGCCGCCATTCGAGCGAGACGGTCGTCACCGCATCCAGGCAGTACAGGTCGCGAAGGAGGTTCGCGTGCGCCCGGCCGGGCGGCGACAGGAGCGAGTAGAGGATCACCGGTTCGCCGTCGAGCCTCAGGTGCGACCGCTCCGCCTCAAGCTCCGATAGCGCGAGCCGCCAGTTCATGCCGCTGCCCGTCGCGCCGTCCCAGAACGTGCCGGGGCGGTTGATGAGTTCGGACAAGAAGCGGGATGTGTCGTGTGCCCCGAGCATCTCGACGGGCGTGTGCTCGGCGACAAGCGAGCGGCCCGCGCCGATCATGGCGCGGAACCGGTCCGCGGCCGCCTCGATCTCCGAGGCCAGATAGGTCGTCGCCGTCTTGCCGCCGCGCTTCCAAAGTCGCTTGAGCCAAGGCACCGGTCCCGGCCCGGAACTCCCGCCCGCCGAGCGGAGGCCCGGGTCGTGCGACCAGGCCACAAAGGCGTCGAGCCGCTGGACGCGCTCGGCGAGGAACGCGCTTCGCCTGCGCCCCGACAGGGATGCGATGTCCGAACCGCTCGTCTCCAGCCCCTCCGCGAGACTGGGGCGCCGGAGCATGTGGAACTGGAGGCGCGTCTCGGAACTCAGGCCCGACATCAACCGTTGCCACAGGCCCAGCACCCGGTCGATCTGTTCCGGCGTGCGGCCGTCCATCGTGGCGGGGCGGATCCGTCCCGCCGCGACCAGCTCGCCCGAACGGGTCAGGCAGGTATGGCCGTCGCCGAGCCAGCCCCAGTAGGGCAGCTCCTCGGCCAACGAGCCCGCCGCCTCGTAGGCCCGGCGTTCGTCGGCGATCCTCACTCGCCGCTTCCCCGGATCGTCAGGTGCCACGGCTCGTCCGCCCACTTGCCCGGATCGAACCGCGCCGGGTACCGCGCCGCGGCCCGGAGCACCGCGAGCATGGCCGGATCCCTCCGGCCAGCGAGCCAGCCCGCTCCGTAGCAGCAGGCGAACACCACGCCGCCCGCCACGAGTGAGGCCGTCGCGTTCCACACCGCGACCGCGAGCGTCGCGCCCAACAGGAACAGCCGCCGCTCGACGCCCAGCACCGTCAGCGGGCGGTTCAGCGCGGCGTAGCCGGCCCAGCGGCTCAGACCCCGCATCAGAACAGCCAGCCGAGGAAGTTCACCGCGCCCACGGCCATGCCGATCCCGAAGATGATCCCGGCCAGCGTGCGCTTGCTCCCGCCCTCGCCGAACGCGAACATCAGGCCGCCCACCACGATCGCGATCAGCGAGAGCCCCCGTGCGATCGGTCCCGTGAACTGCGTCTGAAGCTCGTTAACCGCGTCCACCCACGGGCTCGTGCCCTGGGCGAGCAGCGCGCCGGGCATCAGCACCAGCAGCGCGGCGGCCCGGGCGGCCGTTCGCAGCGTTCTCGACAAAGTTCTCATTCGCTCTCCTCCTGGGAGTTCGGTTGTGTGTTGCGGCCGGGGCGCTCCGGCCCCGGCTATTCCAGCCACTCGCGGAGCCACGCCTCGATCTCGGCCTCGACCCACCGCGCCACGCGCCCGCCCAGCATGACGGGCGCGGGAAAGCGGCCCTCCGCCGACCAGCGGTAGATCGTGCTCCGTCCCAGGCTCGTCCGGGCCTGCACCTCCGACACCCGCAGGAAACGGGTCGCCGGTTTCGTCCTCTCATTGCCCCGGTCTTCGGTCATCGCTCCGGTCCGCTTCGTCCTTCTCGCGCGCGTCGGCCTGTGCGGCCGGGCCGACGGAGCTTTGGCGCCGCCCGCGTCCCGCTCGTAGCGGTCCATGAACGCCAGCACCCGGTCCGCCGTCGTGAGCGACACCGAGCGGCCCCGCGCGATCTCGCGCAGTAGGCCCGGATCGCCCACCGCCAGCATGCCGAGCGTCGTCGGCGCCATGCCGGTGTCGTCGAGAAACCCGCTGATCCGTGTGTTGAATTGCTCCTCCAGCGTTGCCATTCGACTGCCGTTCCAGCCGCGTCATACCCGTAACGTTGAAGCGGAGATTCCGGGGAAGTCAACACTTAGGGAATTCCCTAAGTGTCTTTCTTGTCTATAGTTATCCCAATTGTCCCGGAGGTCTCGGAGGCCGCCGCCAATGCGGTGGCGGAGCACCCCCGCAGGGACGCCCGGAAGGGATTGCGAAGGGAGTGTGGATCCCGGCCGAAGGGCCGAGACCGGGACCGGTCGAAGGGGGGGAGCGAACCGGAGATCGCGCTGCAACTCGAATGCCCGGCGAACCGGACAAGGTCCTTCGCCGCCGAGCCGGTGGCTGGCGAGGACGGAGCTAGGAGACGGGTCGCCGGGATTCCGGCGCGAAGGGAGAAGACGCGAAGCGCCCGCCGGGGCGTATCACGGAGTCCGTTGCGGACGAGCGGCCCCGATCAGCGCGGCGCGGGACGATGGCCTCCAGCTCACACGCCCAGCGGTTTGCCGCCTCATGACATCTACCGAATCCGTAGAGCCCAGACCGAGATGTGGCCGGGGACAGGGCCACCACCGCCCGTCGTGATCTTCAAGCTCGTCGGATCGAGCGGGCCGCTTGGCGTCCAGTGGACGTAAAGCGATGAGCCACCCCGAACCCTGGCGGTCAAGGTCGGCGTCTTGGAACTGGACGGACGGGGCCGGAGCCGCGCACTCTCTGGAAACCGGTCGAAGATGTCTTGGAGGTTCCAGGAGGTCATGCCGGGTGCGTGAAGACCCGGCTGCAAGTCCAGCCAGAGGGTGATGTAGAAGTCAGCGAGTATCGCCTCGCTGCGCCATGAACTGACATCGCGCAGGGAAGCGAACCCTTGGGCGGGCGACTGCGTAAGGCGTCTCATCAGCGCCCCCTCCCCGCCCGGGTATGTTCCGCCCCATCGGTCCAGGGCGTAGCGAAAGACCATGGAGGAGACTCCGTAGACCGCCGAGCCCGGGTGTCTGCAAGGACCGCTGTTCCCCTCGCTCGGGCGACCGATCCATGTGCACTGCTCGGGTGCGTACGGAACCCGGCCGCCGCTTCTGTCCGGATCCCATCCGAAGAACCGGGCCATGTCCCAAAAACGCGAATACCAATCCCATCCGGCGGAGTACTCCGCGTATCCCAGGTTCTGGCCGGATGCATGCCCGAACAGGCGGAAAGCGACCAGATGTTCCGCCAGCACCGCACCGCCCTCGAGTTCCCACGACCTCTTTTGTCCCGCGTCGCCAAAAACCTGAGCGCCGAATTGCGCGATGTGCGCCGCCTCATGAGCGATCAGAGAAGGGTAGAGGAAGAATGCCTCCTCCTTGGTCACCGCGTCGTCAACGGCGCCGTCTGGATCCGGCACGAATCCGTAGAAGATCTCGGCCCGGTTGCTGGTTGCGCATTCGTAGGTCGGCCAGAGGTCTGGAACGAACACGTAGCCTCTTGTATCGCCCGGCCGGCGATTGACCTCCTGGGTCATGAGAATCAGGATGCGCTCGTTGCCGTCCACATCAGGTAGGCCACCGAGATAGCCGTCGAGAACGCCCGCAATGTTCGCTGCATAGAGGGCATCCAGTTCCACGAGTTCTGAGTCCGAGAAGGTCCCGCTGGGGTTGTTGAGATCCTCCAGCCAGATCGTGTGGCTCCCCACGAGCCGGACCACGGCATTGACTCTGCGGGTTCCCGAGCACGACCAGTTGTTTGAGGACGGTTCGTACAGCGATGTCGTGTCTCCTGCCTCAAGGGTGCGCTGCTGCCGATTCACGACCGCGGCCGGTGGCGTCGGGTGCCCCAGCTCCCGCAACAGTGCTTCGTTCCTCGCCATCACCTCGTTGTGGGCGCTCGCGTGGCGCGCTCGCAGGGAATCGTCCCTCACGGAGAAACGGCGAGCCGGGTACTCAGTGCGCGGGCGAGCGGGTCGCGCAGGGTTGTCTGCCATGGATCGTACCGGCATGCGCCGGAAGTCCGCGTTGGCAGTCGGCGACGTTGTTGCCGCCGTCCCCACGACAGTGGGATCTCCCGGATTGCCGCTCAGTCTGACGGCTGTCACAGATGACGGCCGCTCGGACGTGGACACCACGCCGATCAGATACTCGCCGCCGCTGGCGCTGCCGGGGAGGTGGACGCAGCCGTCTCCGGCGTGCGTGTGGATGTAGGAGTACTGCGGCAGTGCCATGTCTTCCTGGGCGAGCGGCGCAACGCCAACCGTGCGAGAATCACTTCGGCTTCCGACCGAGACCCTCAGTTCCGCCCTGCGGGGCGGTTGGCAGTCGCCGGCGGGGACGACGATCACCAGACTCGTCCGGCTCGCAGACCTGACTCTGGCAGGCAACCCGTCGATGGTCACCGAGTTGTTGGTGACCGTGGAGGAGAACCCGAACCCGGTGATCGTCGCTTCGCCACCCTCGATCAGCACAGTCGGTTCCACCGCCGTGATGGAGAGCCGTTTGACCGTCGCTTGGAAGGCCTGCTGCGCGGAGAGCCCGCCCGGATCGCTCGCGGTCACGGTGACGGCCGCCGTGCCGCCGGAGACGCCGGTGACCGTCAGGCTCGCGCCCGACACCGCCACGGTCGCCACGTCCGGCTCGGAGGAGGCCGCCGCATAGCTCAGGGCG
Source organism: Gammaproteobacteria bacterium (assembly GCA_028819075.1). Lineage (NCBI taxonomy): Bacteria > Pseudomonadati > Pseudomonadota > Gammaproteobacteria > Gammaproteobacteria bacterium. Next base: position 5,366 of record JAPPMM010000013.1, on the reverse strand, counting down.
TCCCCATCCGGGTCGCTGAAATGCCCCGCGAGGTCGAGCGTGACCGAGGCTCCGGCCCGCACCGACTGGTCCGGGATGCTGTCCGCCGCCGCGGGCGCCCGGTTCGGCACCGTTGCCTCGAAGGCCTGCTGCGCGGAGAGCCCGCCCGGATCGCTCGCGGTCACGGTGATGGTTGCCGTGCCGGCCGAGACGCCGGTGATCGTCAGGCTCGCGCCCGACACCGCCACGGTCGCCACCTCCGGCTCGGAGGAAGCCGCCGCGTAGCTCAGGGCGTCCCCGTCCGGGTCGCGGAAGTGCTCCGCGAGGTCGAGCGTCACCGAGGCTCCCGCCCGCACCGACTGGCCCGGGATGCTGTCTGCCGCCACGGGCGCCCGGTTCGGCACCGTTGCTTGGAAGGCCTGCTGGGCCGATAGCCCGCCCGGATCGCTCGCGGTCACGGTGATGGTTGCCGTGCCGCCCGAGACCCCGGTGATCGTCAGGCTCGCGCCCGACACCGCCACGGTCGCCACCTCCGGCTCGGAGGAAGCCGCCGCGTAGCTCAGGGCGTCCCCGTCCGGGTCGCGGAAGTGCTCCGCGAGGTCGAGCGTCACCGAGGCTCCCGCCCGCACCGACTGGCCCGGGATGCTGTCCGTCGCCACGGGTGCCCGGTTCGGCACCGTCGCCTCGAAGGCCTGCTGGGCCGACAGCCCGCCCGGATCGCTCGCGGTCACGGTGATGGTCGCCGTGCCGCCGGAGACCCCGGTGATCGTCAGGCTCGCGCCCGACACCGCCACGGTCGCCACATCCGGCTCGGACGACTCCGCCGCGTACGTGAGCGCGTCCCCGTCCGGGTCGCTGAAGTGCCCCGCGAGGTCGAGCGTGACCGAGGCTCCGGCCCGCACCGACTGGCCCGGGATGCTGTCCGTCGCCACGGGCGCTCGGTTCGGCACCGTTGCCTCGAAGGCCTGCTGCGCCGAGAGCCCTCCCGGATCGCTCGCGGTCACGGTGACGGCCGCCGTGCCGCCGGAGACGCCGGTGACCGTCAGGCTCGCGCCCGACACCGCCACGGTCGCCACGTCCGGCTCGGAGGAGGCCGCCGCATAGCTCAGGGCGTCCCCATCCGGGTCGCTGAAATGCCCCGCGAGGTCGAGCGTGACCGAGGCTCCGGCCCGCACCGACTGGTCCGGGATGCTGTCCGCCGCCACGGGCGCTCGGTTCGGCACCGTTGCCTCGAAGGCCTGCTGCGCCGAGAGCCCTCCCGGATCGCTCGCGGTCACGGTGACGGCCGCCGTGCCGGCTGAGACGCCGGTGACGGTCACGTCGGCCCCGGACACCGCAACGGTCGCCACCCCCGGCGCGGTCGAGGCCGTCGCGTAGCTCAGGGCATCCCCGTCCGGGTCGCTGAAGGCCGATGCGACACTAATCGTCACGGATTCGCCGACCGGAACGGTTTGCGCAGGAATCGACCCCGCCGCCACCGGTGCCCGGTTGGGTTGCAGAGGCTGTTCGGGCGCGGTGCCGCCGTCCCCGCAGGCGGACAATGCGAGCAGGCAGGATCCTACTACTAGCTCCCTCCTCATCGCTGACCTCGCATCAACGTTGCCCCATGCCGCCAATCCCGCCTCTGGGCGGGAAAGGTGGTGGCGAGCAAGCAGGGCCGGCCGTCAACATCGTTGTGGCAATGGCGGGAAAGACGGAGTGGATTTGCGGGAATCCCCACATCGCCAAATGGCGCCTGAAGGCCCGCCCGTAGCCGTTGTAACACTATTTCCACGCGCTTTTGAGGGGGACGCACAGCCCCTCAAACGAGTCGGCGGTCAGAAGGGGCGGAACGTTGGTGACAAACCTCTCCCGCACGAGGTTGGCACTCTCGACCTCCCAGGTGATGTGCTCGTCAACTCGCGGGCTACATGCAATCCCGACGTTGAGATACCCCGTGGCCCAACTCGACCCCAACCAGTAATGGACCCCATATCCCCCAAGGTTGCCCAAATCATACGCCGCATCGCAGCCGGGAGGATCACTGGGAAGCGGGAAGGCCTCGCACCCGGTAACATGCCCCGGGTCATCTTCATCGGCGTGGCGAATCTCATGTGCGTAGAAGGGGAGCGTGATGGAGATACCCCACCAGTCCATGCTCTGCTCAAAGGGGTACACTTGGCCGGAGGAGTCGATGCCGAATTGGGATGTCGCGATGTACAGCTTGCCGTCGATGAGGTCGCAGCAGTAGTACAAGCCGGGGCGCTGCTTCATGTTGACGCCTGAGACGCGCGAAACCATCCACTCGTACAAGCCCATTTCCGTCCAGGGCAGACGTCCCTTGGTCGCCTCATTCATGTGATAGGCGAGCCGAAGCGTTTGGTACGCTTTCAGTTGATACGTAACCTCGTCGCTCGGCATCGCGGCGGCGGGTTCCGAGCAAACAACGGGGCCGGATAGCGGCTCCCCCTCGAAACGCACCTCGAATTCCCGCCTGATTTCCACAAAGACGGAATCGTTCGTAGGGCATTGATCCAGGAAGGCTTCGATGTCTCGAACAGCGGTGAGTATGCCACCCTGGACACTGGCGTTCTGTGTCGCTTGCAGTCCAGAGGGGTCGCTCGCAGTGACCGTCACCGCCGCCGTCCCTGGCGCCAACGCAGCGACCGTCACCGAGCTACCTGATACGGATACCGCGAGGATGTGCTCGTCGGACGACGATGCGGCGTAGGTCAACGGATCGCCGTCCGGGTCGCTAAAGAACGGCGAAACGTCCACCGATGCCCGATCGCCAAGCAACATGGTGTGAGGCGGAATCGAGTCCACTGCGGCTGGGGCGCGGTTCGCTACGACCATGATCGTGGATTGCCCACGGGCATCGCCAACCGCCGCCGTGATCGTCGCCGAACCGTTGCCCGTCGCGGTCACCAGCCCCACCGCATCCACCGCCGCCACCGCCGTGTCGCTGGACGCCCACGTGAACTCGGCTCCAGCCACGGCGTGCCCGTTCGCATCCACCGCCACTGCCACGAGCCGTACGGTGTCCCCATACGCCACAAGCGTGTCGGCGACCGGCGACACGGTGACCGCGCTCACCTCCTGCGCCACCGTCACCGCCGAGCTCCCGCTCGCGGTGCCCGCGGTGGCCGTGATCGTCGCGGTCCCGTTGCCCGCCGCCGCCGTCAGTCCTGCCGCGTCCACCGTCGCGACCGAGGCGTCCCCGCTCGCCCACGTCACCGCAGCCCCCGCCATCACTTGGCCGTTCTGGTCCTGAACCTCGACCGTCAACTGCACGGTGGCGCCCAAGGCCGCGAGTTCGGCGGTCGCGGGCGTAACCGTCACCGTGGTCGGCCGGGGCGGATCGGGTTCGGTCGCCCCGTCCCCGCAGCCCGAGGCCCAGATCATGCCGGCCAGCATGGACATCGCCAAGACGAGGACTTTCGGATGCCTTACGGCTGACATGAGAGAGATCTCCTCGGAAGAAGTGGGAAGGTCGGCTGTACTTCGCCGCCGACCGGGAAGCGGCCCGCAGCAAGCCTCGCGTGTGGCACCCGCGAACCCGCGGCATTCATCGTCTCCAAGCAGAAGCGTCCGGGATTCCGCGGCTGAACAGCACCTCCAGCCCCGGCCCACCGGATGGCCCGGCCGCGTCCACGGCGGCCTGGGCTGACGCCGGCGGATCGCGCAGGAACGCCCGCACTTGTCCGGTGCTCGGGTCGCGCAGGATGGTCATCGGCAGATCGCTGCTGCCGTCCAGCGTGGCCGATCCGCCGGGGCCGGTCAGGGTTATGCTCGCTAGGCTGCCTTCCCAACCGGGCCGCGAGGGCAGGACGAAGGCGAAGCTGGAACTACCGTCGCCGTCGGCGATTCCAGGCATGGCGAAGCCAAGGGAGAAGAGCTCACGCCCGTCGGCCGTGCGACCGACAATGCGGTGCTCCCCGGCGTAGTCCGGAAGTGTTCGCGGTGCGTCGACCACGAAAGCGGGATTGAGGTAGGGCTCGCCGTCCGCGCTGGTCCCGCCCCACAGGAGCAGAGACTCGCCGCTTGCAGCGACCGCGGCGGCGAAACCGGCGTCCACCGGCGCGTGTGGGTTGAAGAGACGGTAGCGGAGCGCCCGGGTGAAGTGGTAGTCGCTGATCCAGTCTTTTTGGCAGTAGCCCATTATGTCGCGCGCACTCGGCGGCACGAGGCTCCCGCCGTGGCGGGAATCGTACCCCCAGGCACCGATGGATCCGTCCGGATAGGGGAACGCCTCGTCGACCAGGCTTGGGTTGCCGCACGGCGCGTGCAAGAGGTCCAGGGTGTGGCCGAATTCGTGAGCGATAGTCCCGCCGTTCAAGTACACGAACGCGACCGCCCACCCCGCGTAGGCGGGGCCTCTTGTAGCGCCGCTCATCGTGCCCACATAGTAGGCGTCCTCCCCCTCCAGAGCCCGTATTGCCGACATCTCATCCGCCAGCAGCCCAGTATCGTTGGTCGAGGTCACCACCGGCGGATGGAGGGTGATGTCGAGAGAGTCGATCGGCAGCAGCGTGCGCGTGTGCCAGAGCAGTTCATGGCCCTGAGGGTCCGCCGCCATGCCCTGCGTCATTCCGATGACCGCCGAGTCGGGGTCCGCACGCCAAAGGAACGGGATCAGCGTGAAGGCGAACGCCGGCATCTCGTGCACCTCCACGGCCATGCGCCCGGTTTCCGGGATCCGCTTCGCCACCAGGAGACCGGCGTCCAGCGTCCCGTCCGGATCGACTTCGATCTCCATCTCAAGGCCGGGCTGCACGAACAAGCCGGAGATCACCACGTTCGCGGATCCGGACAGATCTCGCTCGACAACTTGCGTGGGGATGGACGTCGTCTTCCCCGGAATGTCGAACACGTGGCGCAAGGTCCCGTCCAAGTAGAAGCGCGCCCGGACGGGAGGGATGCCGGCCGTCGTGGAACGCGTGGCAGTGACGAACACACGCAGGAGGGCCTCTTCGCCCGCGACCAGCGGGACCGGGTACTCGCGCGATTGCACGGCTTGGGTAAGGTACGCCATCGCGGACGCGCTTCCGCAGGCGCGGATCCGCGAAAAGCGGACCGTCTGCAACCAAGCCCGGAAGCCGGGCTCTTCTGGAGCGCACAGGTCCGTGCCCCCAGCCATCAATTCGTCCAGGCTGAGATCCGTCAGGATGGCCGGCAGCGCCCCCGACAGCCCAGGGTTGTTCGACAGGTAGAGCCGACTCAGATTCGTCATTCCTCCAAATTCATCCGGCACCGGGCCCGACAGACGGTTGGAAGCCAGCCCCAACAGCGACAGTTCGGAGAGGTTGCCGAATTCGGGTGGGATCGGACCCGTCAGCGCGTTGCCGGATAAGGTCAGTATCCATGTCAAGCGGAAGCCGCTTTTCTTGGTAGAGACCTGCCTCGCG
>JAPPMM010000012.1 GCA_028819075.1 Gammaproteobacteria bacterium | reverse complement strand
CGCCGCGAGGCAGGTCTCTACCAAGAAAAGCGGCTTCCGCTTGACATGGATACTGGCTGGCTGGCTGGCTTGACCATCTAACGCTGTTTCATCTCGGGGGGCAGCGCCAGGGACCGTCGCCATCCATGAGCGCACCGGAGCCCGAGGGGATGGCTCTGAGTACCCTACCAAGGTGCCCGGATGCTGGAGCGGAGACCGGGCGCGCCGAAGGAGATGACCCCGTAGAAAGGCCTTCCCGCCCCGTCTGTAGCTGACTTCGCCGACGACACACCACAACCGCAGGCGGGGCCTCCCAATACGGCTTGAAAAGCGATGCGTCCGCTCCAAGGGAAGCTGCGCTGGGGAGCCTATACGGATCGGCGAGACTCAGATCCACCTTGTAGCCGAAGTCTGCAAGCGACTGAAGCGTCACCGCGCTAGTCAGCCGACCATTGCCCGGTGTCATGAGTTCACGCCCGAACATCGAACCCCGCCAGTGCCCATTGCGGCCGGGACCAAGCTGATGCACCGGTATCTTCGGTCCGGTGTAGCTCGCGCCGCCGGCGGCGTCGAAAGCTCTCGTCGCGAGCGGCAAGACGACATAAGTGTCCAAAACTCTTTCCGCCGTGCTCGCGTTCTTGAGGTGGCCGCGGGTACGCCAGAGCGTACCGATCCCGAGGACATGGGCAAGCTCGTGGCGCGCGCTGCTCTTAAGCAATTCAGCCCGGTCGGGATGCGTGCGTATCTCGCGAACGAAGACCGAATCGAAAGTCACACCGCCAGCATAGGTGACACGCTGGCGCAAGTGCGCTGGGAGCCCACAGATTCCTCCACGGTGCCCTTCGCCCATTGATACCGTCACGACGAGATCGTCGATGATGGGGTCAGGTAAGGACGGCTCCCAGCCCCAGAGATGGCAGGGCGACTCCCCGAACACGTCGGGCGCTTCCGTTTGCCGCAGTATCTCCATCCAGTATTCCGCCTCGGAGTTCCACACTTCACGGATGTAGGCGGGAACATCCGGATGGAAGAGCAGCTGGATCTGAAAGCCCGGATCCGTTTCGCCGCAAACGTAGCCGACCCAGCCGTCCCGCGAGATGTACGACTCGAAATCTCCCGTCCGAGGCACACACAGGCCAGTGGCGTAGGACTCAAAGAAATCCAGATTCAACGCCAAGACTTCATTCGGGATCTCTCCTCGTAGATCAGGGTTGTCGGCAACATCAAGGAATCTGAGATTCTTGAGTTTGCCCAACTCGCGCGGCATCGGACCCGCGAGGTTGTTACCGCCAAGCCATAGGTCTTCCAAGCTTGTGTTGCCGAGCTCCGCGGGGATCGGGCCGCTGAGAGCGTTCGCGCCCAAGATTAGCCGACGGAGGCCAGTGAGCCCACCGAGGTCGGGGGGTATGGGGCCTTCGAGCGCGTTGCGTTCCAAGTTCAGCCCCTGCAAATAAGTGAGGCTACTCAGCTCCGACGGGATTGGGCCGCTGAGTCCGTTCTCACGGAGGCGCAGGCCCCAAACCCGATCCTGGTCGTAAGCTATGACGCCGTACCAGTCCCGGAGCGGTGCCTCGGTGAGCCAGTTCTCGCTGTTCACCCAGTTCGGCCCATCCGTCGCTTCATAAAGCGCGACCAGCACCGCTCGATCCGGGTTGAACACGGTAATCTGCGCGGAGCCGTGAGCGGTCCCAGCCACGGCCTTGATTGTGGCGGTACCCTCGGTGACACCGCGTACCAGACCGGAAGCGCCCACCGTCGCCACAGACCTGTCGCTTGACGACCACCTGACCCTTGCCCCGGAGACCGCGTGGCCATTCGCGTCCATCACTTCCGCCGAGAGGCGCAACGTATCGCGAGGCGCGATCGAGTCGGTAGCCGGAGCCACGATGACCGAGGCCGCCGACTGCATCACGGATATGATCGCTTCGTCCAGCGCCTCGCCGGCAACGGCGACAACCGAAGTGGTCCCATTCCCCACAGCCGTCACCAATCCGGCGATGTCCACCTCAACGACGAGCGTGTCGCGGGATGACCACATGAACGCGGTCCCCGACACTTGGTGGCCGTTGTCGTCCGTTGCGACCGCCGACAGGCGCACCGTGTCCCCGAGCGCCTCCAGCGTACCGGTCGAGGGTGAGACCGCGACCGTGCCCAGCTTCTGAGCGACCGTCACAGACGCAGTCCCCGACACCGGACCCGCCGCCGCCACGATCTCCGCCTTCCCGTTTCCCACAGCCGTCACTAGACCAGCGCTGTCCACCACGGCCACCAGCGTGTCACCCGATGTCCACGTGAATACCGTTCCCACCACCGCATGGCCGTTTGCGTCCACTGACTCCGCCGACAGGCGCAAGGTGTCCCCGAACGCCTCCAAGACGGTTGGTGGCCGCGACACGCTCACCTCCGTTACTTCCTGCTCCACAGTTACTTCGGCACTCGCCGACTGCGACCCGGATGTTGCCGTAACCCGTGCGACTCCGTTCACCGCCGCTGTCGCCAGTCCTTGAGCGTCCACGGTCACGACCGACTCGTCATCCGACGACCACACGAACTCCGCGCCCGTCACGACATGCCCGTTCCCATCCCGCGCCTCCGCCACAAACCGAACCGTATCACCGATAGCGACCAGCGTATGTGCAGCCGGAGACACGGCCAGTTCGGCAACCGACTGGTCCACTGCCACCTCCGCGCTGGCCGTCGCCGCCTCGACCGTGGCGGTCACGGTCGCACTGCCGTTGCCCACTGCGGTAACGAGCCCTTCCGTCACGGTGGCGACGGACGCATCGCTGCTGCTCCACGCGACAGCGACATTGGTCATCTCCTGGCCGTACTGGTCGCTCACCGTAGCGATCATTCGTAAGCTGTCGCCGATTGAATGGAATGCCGCCGATGTGGGCGAAATCGCGACCGTCGTGGGAACGGGCGGGGCGGGTGCGGCCGGTGTCATCGGATCGTCTCCACAGGCCGTGACGGCCACCACCACCGCCGCGGCGAAAGCGAGGACGCGAGCGACGAGGCCTATCGACGGACCCGCTTTAGTGATCAGTGCGGTCCCCGTCTGAGAAGCGACCTGCCGGGGAGGCAAGCCTCGGCCGGGAACCGCAGTGGCGGAGATGAGAACTCATGGAGAGAAAGGTAGCAATGGATCGCGTTCATTGCAGGACCGTTCGCTCAGCGATTCGGGCGGTTACGTCTTCCCGAGAATCCCCGTGATCAGACCCGCTGCGCTGGCCGCAACGGGAGGATTTGGCTGAAAGTCCTGTGTTCCGTTAGGCTCCCTACAGATCCCAGAGAGCGTGAGACAGACCCGCCGCAGCGAATCGCGCTAGCACCGACGGACGGCGGGCTGCCGCTCTCGATCCCGAGGTAGCTGTGCCATGCCCGAAAGGATCTCGGTGGGCGGGATGGCCTTCCGAAGGACTGAGCGAGGCGGGGGCTTAAAGGGAGCTTCAGCAAAGAGCAGGCTTGGGTGCAGAAGTCCCGCCATTCAAACCAGTTTTCCCCGCCGTGGGGGCACGGTCCAGCAGGGTCCAGCCCAACGGCAGAGAGCGCAGATCGTGCAGCCCTGTATGACTTTAGACGATTCTCTGCCTTGATTCTGGCCTCTCGCGATCCGCCGGACGGGCGCACCCTCTTCTACGCCACCAACGCGGGCGACATCGACCGGCGCCATCTGTGGCGCGTGCCCACCGCGGGCGGAAGCGCGCGGCAGCTCACCCGGGGCGACGGCGTCGAGACCAACCCGGCGGTGCTGGCGAGCGGCGAGCAGGTGGCGCTGCTGACCGCCAGCGCGAGCCATCCGCTTACGGTCGCGGTCGCGCCGGCCTCGAGCGGCGACGTGAGGACCATCCGCGAGCTTCCCGCCCGCTATCCGCTGAGCGAGCACGTCGTGCCCGAAGCCGTCACCCTCAACGCCGAGGACGGCTTCGAGTTCTACAACCAGCTCTTCATGCCCCCGGATCTCGAGCCCGGCGAACAGCGCCCGGCGCTCATCTTCATCCACGGGGGATCCCGGCGGCAGATGCTGCTCGGCTACCACTACATGCACTTCTACCACATGGCCTACGCCATCAACCAGTACTTCGCGAACAAGGGGTACTTGGTGCTGTCGGTGAACTACCGGAGCGGCATCGGCTACGGCCGCGACTTCCGCAACGCGCCCGGGCGGGGACGGGAGGGCAACACCGAGTACCAGGACATCCGCGCCGCCGGCGAGTACCTGCGCGACCGCCCCGACGTGGATCCCGCGCGCATCGGGCTCTGGGGCCTGTCGTACGGAGGCATCCTCACGGCGCAGGGGCTCGCGCGCGACTCGGATCTCTTCGCGGCGGGCGTGGACATCGCCGGCGTGCACCTGTGGGGCAACTCCATCGACCCGGAATCCGTGTCGTACCAGTCATCCGCGATCTCGGAGATCGAGAACTGGACCTCGCCGGTCCTCCTCATCCACGGCGACGACGACCGCAACGTGGCCTTCTCGCAGACCGTCGGGCTGGTGCAGCTGCTGCGGGCGCAGGGCGTGCCCCACGAGCTCATCGTCTTCCCCGACGACGTGCACGACTTCCTGCTGCACGAGCGCTGGCTGACCACCTTCGACGCGACGGACCGGTTTTTCGATCGTTACCTGATGGATGGAAGAGCGGTGGCGACGGAGGGGAGGCGGTAGGGTCCCTCAGCCCGCCGGCAGCGGGATGGATGCCACCGACGGGACATCCAACTCGTCCCGGTAGACGCCCCAGATGCGCGAATCCGAGAAGCGCAGGGCGTCGAACCGGTCGGGCAGGAGCACATCGCGCGCGACTCCGTCCGAAGAGACGCGCAGCCACCGCGGACCGCCGTTCAGTCCACCGGCGTCGGGGTCGAACGGGTGCAGCCACATCGTCCCGTCTTCACCGCAGCGGAAGTCCACATAGTGCGGCAGGTAGGTCGCGAGTTCCTGCGGGCTGCCGCTCACGCCCTGGGCCATCTGGTTCAGGAGCCGCTGCCGGTCCGCTTCGCCGAGCCTGCCCCTCACGTCTCCCGTCAATTCGGCCTGCCTCAGCTCGAACACCGCGCCGGCGAACTGGCGCGGGCTGACCTCGGTGAAGGGAACGGGCGGAAGGTCCACGGGCGCAACCTCTGACCCCGACGCGTCGAAGCCGCGCAGCTGATTCCGCACCCTGTCGTAGGCGCGAACGACATTATCGCCGCACGCGGCCCACAGCCTGTACCACTGCGGGAATCCGCCCTCGCTGGGGACGAAGTCTCCGGATGGATCGTCGAGCACGTCACCCAGGGTCACGAGGATTCGGGTCCCGGCGGTCTGGGGGTCGACCGCGACCAGATCGGATCCCAGCAGCGAGAGACGGAGCCCGAGCATGCCCGCCTCCCCCGGCGGGCGCGGGCGGGGTACGATGATCTCGCCGCCGAGTCTCGCGGTTCGGACCGCGGCGCTCAGCAGGTTCATGCCGCCCCGAATGCTGCCGGGCGGAAGGGACTCCGACCGCAGGGGGATCTCCGCCCAGTCCGCGTCCGGCCGCGAGATCCGGATCATTGCGTGGCGCCTGAGGTCGAAGACCCACGCCTCGCCCTCCCATCCTCCAGCGAGGAAGGCCGAGGGCATCGGGAACTCCTCGGGCCCGCCTCCGGCGCGTCCGTGCGCGCCGAGGAGCTCGCCATCCCGGCCGAATCCAATGAAGTAGGGCTCGACCGAATTGAAGACCCAGACGGAGCCGTCGCTCGTTACCTCGAGATCCTGCACGACCGCGAGGGATTCGGAGGTGCCCAGTATTTCGATGTTGGACGCGCTCAGTTCGAGCGGGGCGTCCGGGTCGTCGGCGGCCGGGGAGGCGCAGCCGGCGAAGAAGGCCGTTGCGGACAGCGCCGCAGCGAGGCGGAGCGACATCCGGCGCTCGGGAGATGTCATCGTTGCTCCTACGCCGTCACGATCGGCCACGGCTGCCAATCCCGCCACTTTCCGCGCGTGAAGTCGGGGAAGGGGACGGGCGCGGCTCCCTGGGCTACGCTGATCTCCGAGAGTTCGCAGACGGCACTCAGAGCCGCGGCGTCGTAGACGTTCATGTCGGTGGGGAGGCCCTCCCGCAGGCACTTGATCAGCCGATAATCCTCCATGAAATCCATGCCGCCGTGTCCGGCGCCGATGGAGGCCTCGCGCAGCGCGCTCCAGAGCGGATGCTCGTGCTCGCCGTACCAGGCCTCGGCGTCATCCCATCGGTGGGACTCGCTACGGCCCTCGATGTAGACGCGGTCCGGGTAACCCTGGAAGATGCCGCGCGTGCCCTGGACCTTGTTGATGCGGTCGTAGGGGCGGGGCAGGTTGGTGTCGTGGGCGACGTAGATGGTGCGTCCCATCGCCGTCTGGATGAGGCTCGCGTTGACGTCGCCCAGCGCGAAGGTCTCGGCACGCTTGGGATGCCCCGTGCCGTAGTGGATCGCCGCCCACTCCTGCAGGCCGCGCGACGGGCTGCTCATCGACACCAGAGAGGCGAAGCGGTCGCCCCGGTTGATGTCCATGCAGTTGGCGACCGGGCCCAGGCCGTGGGTGGGATAGAGGTTGCCGTTGCGCGTCCAGGAGTGCGCGCGTCGCCAGAGCCCCTCGCCCTCGTCGGCGAACTTGATCTCGCGCAGGTCGTGCAGATAACCACACTCCCCGTGCAGGATCTCACCGAGCAGCCCCTGGCGCACGAGGTTGAGGCAGAGGAGCTCGGCACGGCCGTAGTTCACGTTCTCCATCATCACGCAATGACGCGCGGTGCGCTCGGCGGTCTCGACCAGCCGCCAGCAGTCGTCCAGGGTGTAGGCTGCGGGGACCTCGGTGGCGGCGTGCTTGCCGTTCTCCATGGCGGCGACGCAGACGGGGACGTGCCAGCGCCACGGGGTCGCGGTGTAGACCAGATCGAGATCCGCCTCGCCACACAGCCGCTCGAAGTCGCGCTCGCCGCGGGTGTAGAGGGCGGGGCCGGGATGTCCCGCCTCCTCGATGATGGCGGCGGCCCGCTCGGCGTGTTCGGCGCGGATGTCGCACACGGCGGTCACCACGCACCCGTCGATGCGCACAAGGTTGCGTACGTGGGCGGTGCCCATCCCGCCCACGCCGACGAACCCGATGCGCACCGGATCGAGGGGCGGGGCGGCGAGCGGCTGAGCCGGGGGGGTGGGGAGTCCCTGAGGGGTGGCGCCGGTGGCCGAGGCCTGGGCTTGAGCTCCGGTCATGGCCGCTTCGGCTCGGGGCTCGGTGCATCCGGCGGCCGCACCCGCAGCCACTCCGAGCGCGCCGGCCTTCAGGAAGTCGCGGCGGTTCAGGGCGGTGGGGGCTCCGGTTGCGTGGTCTTCGACCCCGGAATCGCGGCGGGTCTTCCGGCGGTGGGCGTCGTCGTCGTTCATGGGAGTGCGTGGTTCGGGTGCTCTGGGAACGCTCCAGAAGACAGTGACGCGGTCCGTGGGATTGCGCCAGTCGCGGGGGGTGATCCGTGGCACGATTGGTCGCGGATCATCGATCGCTCTTGTCCTCGCTTCCGCTACATCTTTTCCGGGCCCGCGTTTCCTGCAATCATGGAATGCGCGCATCTCGCGACACCGCCGAGCCTCCAATCGATCTCCAGTCCCCGGACCATGCCCCCCTCCCCGACCCCAACGATGCCACGGGTGCCACGGAGCCCCGGTGTGGGCGCATCGATTTCCCTGGTGCGCGTTCTGAACCGGCGGGCGCGCGGGCTCATGACCATGATCAAGCGCATCGTCTACCGGCTGCCCGGTCTGCGCAACGCGATGCTTCCCGAATACCGCTACTGGGTGGACCCGGGCGAGCTCGCGGCAATGATCGGGCTGATCGACGCTACCCGTGGCACCGGAAGCGCGATCGTGGAGATCGGAGTGGCGCGGGGAGACACCTCGGTTTTTCTCCTGGAGCATCTGCGAACTACCGGTGATCCCCGGACGGTCGTGTTCGTCGACACCTTCGCCGGTTTCACACGGGAGAGCATCGACTACGAGGTCGAGAACCGACGCAAGCGCGCCCGCGAGCTCTCCGACTACTCGTACGGCAGCGCCCGCGTCTTCGACTACAGCCTCGCCCGGCTGGGCTACAGCAATTACCGCATCATCGAGAGCGATTGCTCGAAGGTGAACTGGGACGAGATCGGCCCCATCGGTGCGGTGTTTCTGGATGTCGACCTCTATCTGCCCACGGCGGTGACGCTGGAGGCGCTCTGGCCCCGGATCGTTCCCGGCGGCGGTATCGTTCTGGACGATTGCGTCGAGCCTGCCTGGTGCGACGGCGCTCTGCAGGCCTATCGCGAATTCATCGACCGGCACGATCTCCCGTTCGTTCGCGTGGGCGGCAAGGGGGCGTTGCTGCGGAAGCCGGGAGGGGAGGCCGGCGCCTGACGTGCCGACGCGTCTGTCGCGGTTGTAGTCCGATCGCCGGCGCGATCTGCCGAAGGATCGCGTCCCACACCGAGGAGTTTCCATGCGCAAGGGATTCCATGCCACGCTGCTGGCCGTAGTCGCGCTTGCCGTCGCCGGATGTGACGGCGGGGCCGCAGTTTCCGACTTCGAGGTCGCGGAGGCCTCCATTCCCGACCTGCAGCGGGCCCTGGAGGAGGGCCGGGTCACCTCGCGCCAGCTCGTCGATCTCTACCTCGACCGCATCGCAGTGTACGACGTGGCCGGGCCGGAGTTGAACACCATCACGCGGCTGAACCCGAGAGCGGGCGAGCAGGCCGACGCGCTCGACCGGGAGCGGGCGGCGGGAACGGTGCGCGGGCCGTTGCACGGCATCCCGGTGCTCATGAAGGACAACTACGACGTGGCCGGGATGCCGACCACCGGGTCGAGCCTGGCGCTCTCGGGGCTCATGCCGCCCGACGACGCCTTCCAGGTGGCGCGGTTGCGCGAGGCGGGCGCGGTCATCGTGGGGAAGACCAACCTGCACGAACTGGCCGCCGGAATCACCACCATCAGCTCGCTGGGCGGGCAGAGCCGCAACGCCTACGAGCCCGCGCGCAACCCGGGCGGGAGCTCGGGGGGGACGGGGGCGGCGGTGGCCGCGAGCTTCGCGGCGGTGGCGTGGGGGAGCGACACCTGCGGGTCGATCCGCATCCCGGCGGCGGTGCACAACCTGTTCGGGCTGCGGCCGACCAAGGGGCTGTCGAGCATCGACGGAATCCTGCCGCTCTCGCACTCGCAGGACACCGGCGGCCCGCTCGCGCGCACCGTCACCGACCTGGCGATCACCCTGGACGCGACGGTCGGACCGGACGCGGCCGACCCGGCCACCGCCGTGCTGGAGGGGCGCGGCGTGCCGGACTTCCAGGCCGCCCTCGACCCGGCGGCGCTGGAGGGCGCCCGCATCGGCGTGCTGGCCGACTGGCTTGAGGAGGGCGGGGGCGGGGGCCGCATCACGGACGTCGTGCGCGCCGCCCTGGCCGAGATGGACTCGCTGGGGGCCGAGGTGGTGGACGTGGCCATCCCCGACCTGGACAGCCTCCTCTCGGGCACCGGCCTGATCGACCTGGAGTTCAAGTTCGACCTGATGGACTATCTGGCCGGGGTCCCGGACGCCCCGGTGTCGACGCTCGAGGAGATCGTGGAGGCCGGGCTGCACCACGAGGCGCTGGACGGCACCTTCCGGCGGCGTATCGCCCGCACTGAGCAGCCCGCGGACGAGTACGCGGAGGTGATGGCCCGCCGGCAGGCCCTGCGGGAGGCGGTGGTCGGCTTCATGGACGAGATGGAGCTGGACGCGCTCGCCTACCCGACCATGCGCCAGGAGACCGCGCTGATCGGGGCGGCCCCGGTCGGCTCCACCTGCTCGTTGAGCGCGAACACCGGGCTTCCGGCGCTCACCGTGCCGGCCGGGTTCACCGAGGTGGAGGTGCCGGCGGGCCTCGAGCTGCTCGGCCGCGCGCTCGACGACGCCCGCCTGGTCGGCTTCGCCTACGCGCTCGAGGCGGCCAGCCCGAAGCGGCGGGCACCGCTGCGCACGCCGCCCCTCGACCGGGGACGCCCGCCGGATCCCGTGCTGGTCGCGCTCGACCCGCCGCAGGGGGGCGTTGACGGCGCCTTCCTGCTGGATCTGCCGACCGGCACGCTCTCGTATCGCATCGCGCTCGCGGGGGTCGAGCCGGGGGACGCGCTGGGGGTGGTCCTGCGGCGGACCCCCGCGGCCGACGGGGAGGGGGGTGGGGTGGTGGTGCTCCGCCTAGCCGGGCCGGACGTCACCGACGTGACGCGCGCGACGCCGCTCACCACTCGCCTCATGCACGACCTGCTGGACGGCCGACTGGAACTGGTCGCCCACACGAGCACGGGGTTCGAGCACCGCAGACTGGTGCCCGAGGGATAGGGTTGCTCTCGTCGCCTCCCTCTCTTGTTCGCCAAAACTGGCCTTAACTGGCCAACAAGAGCGGGTCTCGACAGAGCACCCCGCGCGCGTGCCCCCATCGAGGCTGCCAGGACGCCGTTTCCGCTTGCCTGACACATTCTCCGCGGGCACCTTCCAGAACCTGCATCCCGGCCTGCCGGATCCCTGTATTCCGACCCACCCGACGTCCGACAACCGGAGTCTTCCCGACATGAAGAATCCCCTCGTCATCGCCGCGTCCGTGGCGTTGTCCGCCATCGGCGCGACGGCTCTCGCTGCGGGCACGGCCACAGCCCAGAACACCTCGCCGCCCGAGTACATGGAGATGGCCCGGTCGCTCCTCGAGGAGCTGGTCGAGATCAACACCACCAACACCGAGCGCGGCAACAACACCCTTGCCGCGCAGGCGGCGGCGCGGGTTCTCCTGGACGCGGGTTTCCCCGAGGAGGATGTCCACGTCCTGGTCCCCGACGACGCGCCCGCCAAGGGCAACCTGGTGGCGCGGCTGAGGGGCCGCGACGCCGGGCTCGCGCCGATCCTGCTGCTCGCGCACATCGATGTCGTCGAAGCCCTCCCCGAGGACTGGAGCCCCGATCTTCCGCCCTTCGACTTCATCGAGCGGGACGGCTACTTCTACGGCCGCGGCGTCATCGACGACAAGGACGAGGCGGCCATCTACACCGTCAACCTGATCCGCATGCAGCAGGAAGGTTTCGTCCCGGACCGCGACATCATCGTGGCGCTCACGGCGGACGAGGAGGGCGGGCCGCGCAACGGTGTCGCGTATCTCCTTGAAGAGCATCGCGAGCTGATCGACGCGGCGTACGCCCTGAACGAGGGCGGCGGCGGGATGTCGCAGAACGGCCAGCGGCTCTCCAACAACGTGCAGGCCGCGGAGAAGCTCTATCTCTCCTTCTTCTTCACCGCCACCAACCCGGGCGGGCACTCGTCGCTGCCGGTTCGCAAGAACGCCATCTACGATCTTTCGAACGCGCTCCTCGCGGTGCAGGACCACGACTTCCCGGTCATGTTCAACGAGATCACCGAGGAGTTCTTCGGACGTTCCGCGGATCTGGTGGGAGGCGAGATGGGCGAGGCGATGCGCGGTCTGCTGGCGAACCCGGGGGATGCGGAGGCCGCCCGCGTGCTGGCGGCCGAGACCGGCTATAACTCCCGCCTGCGCACCACCTGCGTCGCGACCCTGCTCGAAGGGGGCCACGCCCAGAACGCGCTGCCCCAACTGGCGCGCGCGAACGTCAACTGCCGCATCTTCCCGGGACACGATCCCGCGGACGTGCACGCCGCCCTGGCGGAACTTGCCGCCCCCTTCGACGTCACCGTAGAGCCGCGCGGAACCCCGACGGCAAGCCCGCCATCCCCCCTCACCGATGAAGTGCTGGGGCCCATCGAGCGCATCACGAACGAGATGTGGCCGGGCGTGCTGGTGCTGCCGGTCATGTCCACGGGCGCAACCGACGCGCTCTACCTGCGCAACGCCGGCATCCCGGTGTACGGGGTGAGCGGCATCTTCGGAGACATGGACGACGTGCGAGCCCACGGCCGTGACGAGCGTATCGGCGTCGAGAGCTTCTTCGAGGGCCAGGAGTTCCTGTACCGGCTGGTGAAGGCACTCTCCGGGGGCGCCGTGTCATAGCGGCGTTTCGCGGCCCGGAACCGAAATCGAACCCAGCGCGCACCGTATTTTGTTGCGCGATCATGAAGGACAAGCAGGAGGAAGAGCATGAAATCGCTGCCGCACAATCACTTACTCGTTCTCCTGGCCGTCGGCGCCGCGTGGGCCGCGGAGGCATCCGCGCAACAGAAGCCCACGCTCACCCCCGACGACTACGGCCAGTGGGAGACCCTGGGCCAGGCGACGCTCTCGCCCGACGGGCTCTGGCTGGCGGTTGGCATCAGCCGGGTCAACGAGGAAGCCGAGTTGCGCATCCACCGCACCGATTCCGACTCGGTGGTGGTGGTCCCGTTCGGCCGGAGCCCGCAGTTCAGCGATGACGGGGCCTGGCTCGCCTACGCGATCGGCATCTCCCCCGATGAGCGGGAGGCGCTGCAGGAGCGTCGCGAGCCGGTGCGCAACGACATGGGGCTGCTGAACCTGCGCACGGGCGAGCAGGAGACGATCGAGGACATCTCGTCCTTCTCCTTCTCGGGGGACGGGCGCCATCTCGCGCTGCGGCGCTACGAGCCCGAGGAGCAGGAGAGCGCGGGAGCGGACGCCATCGTGCGGAGTCTGGCTTCGGGGGCCTCGATAAGCTTCGGCAACGTCGGCGCGCTCGCGTGGCAGGACGAGGGACATCTGCTGGCGATGACCGTGGATGCCGAAGACCGCGTGGGCAACGGGGTCCGCCTCTACGATCCCGAGTCGGGCCGCATCAGCTCGCTGGACGCGGGCGAGGCCGAGTACCGGCGACTCTCCTGGCGCGAAGAGGCGGCGGATCTGGTCGTGCTCAAGACCTACACGGACGACGAGCACGAGGACACGGCGCACGTCGTGCTGGCATGGCGGAACCTCGACGAAGGCGACGGCGAGGCCCTCGTTGTCGATCCGCGCGAATCCCCGACGCTGCTCCCCGGGCAGCGCGTGGTCGAGCACCGCTCGCCGTCCTGGTCCGAGGACGGATCCGTTCTCTTCCTGGGTTATCAGGAGCGGATCCCGGTGCCGGAGGATGAAGGAGAGCGCGAAGAAGAAGCGGAGGGTGATGAAGAGGAGGGCGATCCCGAGGGCGAAGAGGATGCGGAAGGCGAAGGAGACGAGGGGGAGGCAGGCGACGACGAGGAGGACGAGCGGGCCGGCGTCGAGATCTGGCACACCCTCGATGTCGATCCGGTGCCTCAGCAGAGGGTGCGCGAGCGCCAATTGCGGCAGCGCAACCAGATCGCCGCATGGCACCTGGATGACGGGCGCTTCCTGATGCTCGGCGGCGACCGCGCCGACCAGACAACGCTGCTGGAGGGAGGTGGCCACGTCCTCAACCGCGACGAGACCCCCTACGACGTGGACGCCATGTTCAATCAGCAGTTCTACGACCTGTATTCGGTGGATACGGGCTCTGGCGCGGAGTCGCTGGTCCGGGAGCGGATCACGCTGGGGGCCCAGGGGAGCCCGGAGGGCCGCTACGTGGTGTGGTTCGAGGGCGAGGACTGGTGGAGCCATGACCTCTCCGGCGGGGAGACGCGCAACATCACCGGGGGGCTGGGCGGGACCTTCGTCAACCTGGACCTGACCCCCACCCGGGAGCAGATGCCCGCGTTCGGGCTGGCCGGCTGGACGGAGGACGACGAGGCCGTGCTGATCAACGACCGCTGGGACGTCTGGGAAGTGCAGGCGGACGGCTCGGGTGGCCGCCGCCGGACCCGGGGCGCGGAGGATGAAGTGCGCTACCGCGCCATGCAGCCGGACCGGGAAGCCGAGGCTTTCGACCCCGGCGAGCCCATCTACTACTCCACCTACGGGCAGTGGACCAAGGAGGCGGGATTCTCACGGGCCCGCCCCGGCCAGGACCTCGAATCCCTTATCTGGGACGACGCCTCCTACGGCTCCTTCGGCGGCGCCCTGCGAAAGGCCCGGGACGCCGACGTCTTCGTCTTCCGGCGCGAGCGCTTCGACGATTCACCGGACTACTTTGCGACCGGGCCGGATCTCGACGACGCGAGCCAGGTCACGCGCACCAACCCCTTCCAGGACGACTATGCCTGGGGACGCACCGAGCTCGTTGAGTACGAGAACGAGTGGGGACGGCGCCTGCAGGGAGCGCTGACTTATCCCGCCGACTACGAGCCGGGCCGGCAGTACCCGATGATCGTCTATCACTACGAGCTGCTGTCGCAGGGACTGCACCAGTACCAGGTGCCGGATCCGACCCGCTACTACAACCAGCAGATCTGGACCCACGAGGGGTACTTCGTCTTCCGCCCGGACGTCGTCTACCGCGACCGCCGGCCGGGACAGTCCAACGTGGAGACGCTGCGCCCCGCGGTGGCGGCCGTGCTGGAGACGGGGCTGATCGACCCGGAGCGGATCGGGCTGATCGGGCACTCCTGGGGCGGCTACCAGACGACCTTCTTCGTCACCCAGGACAACCTGTTCGCGAGCGCGGTGGCGGGCGCGCCCCTCACCAACCTCATGAGCATGTACCTGTCGTTCTACTGGAACAGCGGGGGCACCGACGCGCGCATCTTCGAGATCAGCCAGGGACGCATGCAGGTGCCGTGGTGGGAGGACTGGGACTCCTACTTCAACAACTCTCCGGTCCATCACATCGAGAACCTGGACACGCCGCTTCTGATGATGTTCGGGACGGAGGACGGCGCGGTCGAGTTCAACCAGGGGGTCGAGTTCTACAACGCCGCCCGCCGGGCCGGCAAGCACATGGTGATGCTGGTCTACGAGGGCGAGAACCACGGGCTGGCCGAGGAACCCAACCAGCTGGACTACCAGAACCGCATCCTGGAGTGGTTCGGGCACTACCTGAAGGGCGATCCGGCTCCGGACTGGATCACCAAGGGGGTCCCGTACCTCCTGCAGAAGGACGGGCCGAGGGCGCGAAGGAGGGTGGTGAGCTAGCGGCGGGATGGTGGCCGGGGACGATCCCGCCCGGCAGGCGGCGGTCGCGCTCGTGGTGCGCCGCGATCCGGAGCCGTCCTTCCTGCTCGTGCGCCGGGCGCATTCGCCGCGCGATCCCTGGTCGGGGCAGATGGCGCTCCCCGGGGGGCGCCGGGATCCCGAGGACATCGATCTGCGCGAAACCGCGGTGCGGGAGACGCGGGAGGAGGTCGGGATCGATCTGGATCGCTCGGGCACGCTCCTGGGCCGGCTTCCCGACCTGAAGCCGACATCGCGGGCGATTCCCCGGCTGGTGATCGCCCCTTTCGTCTTTCGCCTGTCGCGCGACGCCGACGCGCGCGTGGCGAGCGCCGAGATCGCCGCAGTATACTGGGTGCCCGTCGCCGACCTCAGCGCTCCCGGGGCGCGCTCCGCGGTTGCGGTGGAGACGCCTGCGGGGAAGCGGGAATTCCCCTGCTACCGCGTCGAGGGCCATCCGGTATGGGGACTCACATACCGAATCCTGCAGCGCTTCCTGCGGAGTCGGCTGGCAGAGCTTCCGCCGGTGGCGGGCGACAACGACCAGGGGGTGGTAGAATGACTGCCGAAGGAGCGTTCTCCTCACCGCATCCGGACCGGAGCGCAAAGTGAAGACGGAAGAACAGACCCGTTACCGCGAGCGCACGCCCTGGGCGTTCTGGGTGGACCTCATCTATGGCGCGGCCATCGTGTCGGGCGCGTATTCCGTGTTCGTCACCTCGGGCGGCGGCATGCTCTTCCGGCTGGCCGCGGGCGCGGCCATGCTCGCCGGGGGATGGGGTCTGCGCATGGTGCTGGGGGGGCTGACGGTGCTGGTGCAGGAGAGCCGCATCGTTATGCACCTGGGCACGGTGCGGCTCGTGCGCAAGACGGTGCCGCTGGACAGCATCGTCTCGCTGGAGAGCGTGCGCTACCGGCCGCTGCTCGAGTTCGGCGGCTGGGGAGTGCGCGGCGCGGGCAAGAAGAAGGCCTGGACCGCCCGCGGCGATCGCGCAGTCGTGGTCGAGCTCGACGAGGACCGGAAGCTCTACGTGGGGAGCGACCACCCCCAACGCCTCGAGGCGGCCATCCGGAGCGCCGTCGCGGGACGCCGCAAGAGGGACGACTAGGGGCTACCGGCCCCTCTGCAGGGTGTTGCAAATCCGCAGATGCAACAATATGTTGCCAAACGGACAATGCAACAGGACGTTGCCAACCCGGGAATGCAACACTGTGCGGAGGGTCTGGGGCGGTAGAACCTCACGCTAACCGCCGACCTCCGCGGCAGCCGCGTCCGTCGCCCAATCGGGCATCACCCCGCGGTCGAAATCGAAGACCGCCTCTCCCAGCAGCATCACCACGGTGGTGACCACGATCACCCCGATCAGGTTCAGCATGATGCCCGCGCGCGCCATCTGCCCGACCGAGATGCGGTCGCTGCCGAAGACGATGGCGTTGGCCGGCGTCGCGACCGGCATCATGAAGGCGCACGACGCGGAGAGTGTCGCGGGGAGCATCAGCGTGAGCGGATTCATCTCCGTCACCACCGCCACCGAGGCCAGGATCGGGAGAATCATCTCTGTGGTGGCCAGGTTGCTGGTCAGTTCGGTGAGAAAGGTGAGCGTGAGGCAAACCAACAGGATGACGACGATGGGCGGCAGCCCGCCGAGTCCCTGGAACTGATTCCCGATGATGTTCGCCAGCCCGGTGTCGGTGAAGCCGGCCGCAAGCGCGAAACCTCCTCCGAAGAGGAGCACGATGTTCCACGGCAGACGCGGGATCACCTCCGCGCCCATGACCCGGTTCGCGGTTGCGAAGCGGGCTGCCCGGCGAAGCGGCCGCGGCCACCTGCGGGTGGGGCCGGCGACCGCCTCGCTCGCCGCGCGCGGGGGCTGGTTCCGGCTCGGGATGAAGAAGAGGACCGCCGCCATGGTGATGGCCACGGTGCCGTCGTCGATCATCTCCGGGAAGGGCAGGAGGTTGGACCAGCCCGGGATGGTTCCAAAACCAAGCTCCAGGTCCCGCCGGAAGATCCACAGCACTGCGGTGATCGTGAAGACGACCAGCACGGAACGCTCCTCGAAAGAGATCGGACCGAGCCCGGCGCGCTCGCGCTCGAGGACATCCCGGTCGATCTGAACTTCCGGCGACGGGCGATAGAGGACCTGGGTAAGGATGAACCAGCACACCGCGACCATCGTGATCCCGACCGGCGTGGCCAGCACCATCCAGGTGCCGAACTCGATCGGGGGTGCTTCGGGGAAGATGATCTGGAAGATGCGCTGGAAGGACAGGTTGGGAGTGGTTCCGACCAGCGTCGTCACGCCGCCCATCGAACAGGCGTAGGCGATGCCGAGCATGAGGGCGACGGTGAACGTGCGGGAGTGTTTGACGCCGGCGGTTTCCTCGACCTGGAGCACCATCGCGAGCCCGATGGGCACCATCATCACGGCGGTGGCGGTGTTGGCGATCCACATGGAGAGGAACGCGGCCGCGACCATGTAGCCCAGGATGATGCGCGAGGGTCCGCCGCCCACCGCGTGGATGATGCCCAGGGCTATGCGCTTGTGCAGGTTCCACCTCTGCATGGAGAGCGCGATCATGAAGCCTCCCAGGAAGAGGACGATCGTGCCGTTGAAATAGACCGGCGCGACGTCGTTCCCGGACATGATGCCGAGCAGGGGGAAGAGCACCAGCGGCAGAATAGCGGTCGCGAAGAGCGGCAGCGCGTTGCTCACCCACCAGATCGCCATCAGGCTCACAACCGCGGCGAGGCCGCTTGCGGGTCCGTTGTCCGGATCCACCGGAAAGGCCAGCAGCAGGAGGAAGCAGCCCAGGCCGAGCCAGAAGCCGATCGCCTGCGTCCGCCGGCTGGTCGGTGGTCGATGGTCCGCCATGAGGTCGCCTCCTGGACTGCCTGTCTTGCCGCCGGGTCTGGTCGAACGGCGAACGCCGGGTCGCGGGTCAGCCGCCGACCTCCCCGGCGGCAGCCTCCGTCGCCCAGTCCGGCATCACGCCTGATTCGATGCCGAAGACGGTCTCTCCCAGCGTCAGCACCACCGTGGCGATCACCAGCGCCCCGATCAGGTTCAGGACGATGCCCGCGCGCGCCATCTCCCCCACCGAGATGCGGTCGCTGCCGAAGACGATGGCGTTGGGGGGTGTCGCGACCGGCATCATGAAGGCGCACGACGCCGACAGCGTCGCGGGAACCATCAGCATGAGCGGGTTCATTCCGGTCAGCACCGCGACGGAGGCGAGAATCGGGAGGATCATCTCCGTGGTGGCCAGGTTGCTGGTCAGCTCGGTAAGGAAGGTCAGCGTGAGGCACACCAGGAGGATGACGGCGAAGTCCGGCAGCCCGCCGAGGCCCTGGAACTGATTGCCGATGATGTTCGCGAGCCCCGTCCCCTGGAAGCCGGCTGCAAGGGCGAATCCGCCTCCGAAGAGCAGCACGATGTTCCAGGGCAGGCGAGGAATCACCTCCGCGCCCATCACGCGGTTCGCGGTGCCGAAACGGACGGCCCAGCCAAGCGCCCCCAGCCACTTCGGGATCGCGCGCCCGGCCCCGACGCCCACAGTGCGCGGCGCCCTGTTTCGGGTCGGGATGAAGAAGAGCACCGAGGCCATGGCGATGGCAACGGTGCCGTCGTCGATCATGCCGGCGTAGGGAAGCAGGTTCGACCATCCGGGGACGGTCGCGAAACCGAGCTCCAGATCCCGTCTGAAGACCCACAGCAGGGCGGTCATGGCGAAGACGATCGCCACGGAGCGCTCCTCGAAGGAGATCGGGCCCAGGCCGGCGCGTTCGCGCTCGAGGACATCCCTCTCGATCCGGACTTCCGGCGATGGACGGTAGAGGACCTGGGTGAGCAGCAGCCAGGCCACCCCGATCATCGTGACACCGATCGGAAGACCCATCACGATCCAGGTGCCGAAATCGATGGGAGGCGCTTCGGGGAAGATGATCTGGAAGATGCGCTGGAAGGACAGGTTGGGAGGTGTTCCGACCAGCGTCGTCAGCCCGCCCATCGAACAGCCGTAGGCGATGCCCAGCATGAGGGCGATGGTGAACGTGCGCGAGTGCGTCGTGCCGGCGGTCTCTTCGACCTGAAGCACCATCGCGAGCCCGATCGGCACCATCATCACCGCGGTGGCGGTGTTGGAGATCCACATGGAGAGAAAGGCGGCTGCCACCATGAAGCCCAGGATGATGCGCGCCGGCCCGCCTCCCACGGCGTGGATGATGCCGAGGGCAATGCGCTTGTGGAGATTCCACCGCTCCATGGTCAGCGCGATCATGAACCCTCCCAGGAAGAGGACGATCGTGCTGTTGAAGTAGACCGGGGCCACGTCGTTCCCGGACATGATGCCGAAGAGCGGAAAGAGCACCAGCGGAAGAATGGCGGTCGCGAAGAGCGGGAGCGCGTTGCTCACCCACCAGATCGCCATCAGGCTCGCGACGGCGGCGAGGCGGCTTGCCGGCAGGTTGGCGGGATCGATCGGAAAGGCCAGCAGCAGCAGGAAGCAGCCCGCCCCGAGCCAGAACCCGATGGCGCGTCCCCGCGGGCTGGTCTGCTTGTCGTGTTCCGCCATGAACGGTCGCCGGGCGGGCCGGGCTAGCTGCCCGGCTCCAGGCGGGCGACCATGCCGGGCCGGTCGAACACCAGGTAGATGAGCCCGTCCGGGCCCTGGCGCACGTCGCGGATGCGGCCCTGGCGGCGGACCAGCGTCTCCTCGCCGGTGACGGTTTGCCCGTCGAGGGTCAGCCGCGCCAACTGCTGGCCGGCCAGCCCGCCCACGAACATGGAGCCGCGCCACTGCGGGAAGCGGTCGCCGGTGTAGATCATCAGCCCCGAGGTGGCGATGGAGGGCACCCAGTAGTGCGCGGGCGGCTCCATTCCGTCCCGGTGGCTGCCCACGTGGATCCTCGACCCGCTCCCGTAGTTGACCCCGTATCCGACCACCGGCCAGCCGTAGTTGCGGCCCGGAAGGATCAGGTTGACTTCGTCGCCCCCCTGCGGCCCGTGCTCGTTCAGCCACAGGTCCCCGGTTTCGGGGTGAAAGGCCATGCCCTGGGCGTTGCGGTGACCGTAGCTGTAGATGTCCTGGAGCACTCCCTCCTGTCCGACGAACGGGTTGTCGGCCGGGATGCGGCCGTCGTCGTGCAGGCGGACGACCACGCCGTGGTGGGTGGAGAGGTCCTGCGCGGGATGGGCCGACAGCTCGGAGAGCCCGCCCCGGGGAGACACCTGACGGTCGCCCGCGGTGATGTAGAGGTAGTTGTCGGCGTCGAAGGCGATGCGCGAACCGAAGTGGTCACGGCCCCGGGACTGGGCGACCCAGACCTCCTCGACCCCGGTGAGCGCGTCGTTCTCGAAGCGGCCCCGGACGACCATGGTGCTCGAACCGCCGTCGTCATGCTGGGCCGCAAAGCTCAGGTAGAGCAGGCGATTGCCGGCGAAGTCCGGGTGCGGCGCCACGTCCAGGAGGCCGCCCTGGCCGCGCGCGCGCACTGCCGGCACGCCCTCGACGGGGTCGCGCAGCAGCGTGCCGTCGCGCACGATGCGCAGCCGGCCCGGCCGCTCGGTCACCAGCATGTCCCCGTCGGGGAGCCAGGCCACCGCCCACGGGTTGCTCAGGTCGTCGACCACCGTCACCACCTGGTGCGCGACCTGCTCCGGGCCTCCCGCTACGGGGCCGGGTCCCGGGCCGGGCGTCTGCCCGTCAGGTGTGGAGGCTGCGGATGGGCTGCAGGCTGCGAGCAGAAGGGCCGCCCATTTCGCACCGGAACCGAACCATCGAGGTGTGGGGACGGTATGCCTCGAGCTCGTGTCGCGTTCGCTCGCCAACGCGGGTAGTAAGCAGAGTTTCATCGCCTGCAGCCGTGTTCAGGTGAATTGGCACCCAGAGCGTACTATATACCGCGTCAAGCCCTTCTTCCGCCACACGCGCGCCCGACCACGGAGTGCAGATCGGCGACGCGAGCGAAGGGCCGTGCCGCTCCGCCGCGCGGGGGAGGGAACAGCCTGGCGGGGCTCAAGGTAGGGCGGGCTGACCAACCGCCGTGACCACAGCCTCCGGGAGCCGCCATGTCCACTTTTCGCGTCGTCGTCGTGGGCGGAGGCCTCGTCGGTCTCTGCTCGGCGTGGCAACTGGCGCGGCGTGGAGTGGACGTCGTCGTGCTCGAGCGCGCCGGGCTGGGCGCGGGCGCCTCGCGCGGCAACGCCGGGATCGTGGCCGCCGGGCATCCTCCGCTGAACCGGCCGGGCAAGGTCCGCCAGTCGCTGCCGCGCCTCTTCGACGAGCGGAGTCCCCTGTACGTGCGGTCGCGCCGAGACCCGGGCGTCTGGCGCTGGCTGGCCGAGTTCGCCCGGCACTGTACCCGCCGGCACGAGAGGCGCTGTCTGGAGACGCTGGCTCCGCTGGGGCTGGATACGCTCGACTGCTTCGATGCCATGGTGGACGAGGAGGGGATCGCCTGCGACTACCGGAGCGGGAACTACCTGGAGGTCTGCGTCGGCGGGAAGGCCATGGCGAAGGCACGGGCCGATGCGGCGCTGATGCGCGGGCGCGGTTACCACCCCGAAGTCGTGGACGGCGGCCAGGCTCGCGAGCTTGAGCCGGCGCTCGATCCCCGGGTGGCGGGCGGAGTCCTGTTTCCCGAAACCCGCATTCTGGACCCGTATCTCTTCCTCCTCGGTCTGGCGGAGGCCGCGCGCCGGAGAGGCGTCTCGATCCGCGAGGGGGTGGCGGTGCGACGCCTCATGGTCGCAGGTGGGACGGTGCGGGGCGTGGAGACCGCCGATGGCGGGCGGGTCGACGCCGACGCGGTCGTACTGGCCACCGGTCCGTTCAGTCCGGCGCTGGCGGAACAGGCCGGCAGCCGCCTCCCCATTCAGCCCGGAAAGGGATACCACCGCGAGGTGGCCGTGGGACCGGGCGGGGCGCCCGCCATGCGCGTCGCCTGCACCAATCGCGAGACGGGCATCATCTGCACGCCGCTGGAAGGGCGGGTGCGTTTCGTGGGGACGATGGAATTCGCCGGCTACGACCTGGAGCTCAACCCTGTCCGGCTCGAACAGCTCACGCTGAAGCCCCGTGCCTGGCTGCCCGGCCTGGGGGACGCGCCACCGGTGTCGCAGTGGTGCGGTCTCCGGCCGATGTCCCCGGACGGGCTGCCCTTCATCGGCCCTGTCGGCGATGTCGCCGGCCTGTCGGTGGCGGTGGGTCACGGCAACCTGGGGCTCACGCTGTCGGCGGTGACGGGCGAAATGGTCGCCAATCACGTTACGGGCACCGCTGACCCGCGCCTGGCACCCTTTTCCCCCGCCCGCTTCGGGCGGTAGCATGTTCGCATGTCGCTCAGATCCAATCTTCGCCTCGTCTTCTCGCTCGGACGCGGCCTGACCCGCGGGCTCCCGGATGCGGATCCCGGCCTCGACCCAATTCAGCTCTTCGGGCAGTGGTTCGAAGCCGCGCGCAAGGCCGGCATGCTTCTGCCCGAGGCGATGACCCTTGCGACCGCGTCCGCCGATGGTGCGCCCAGCGCGCGCATGGTGCTGCTCAAGGACTTCGCCGAGGACGGGTTCGAGTTCTACACCAACCTGGGCAGCCGCAAGGCGGATGAGCTGACCGCCAATCCCCGGGCCGCCCTCTGTTTTCACTGGGGTGTGCTCCAGCGCCAGGTGCGCGTCGAGGGCGACGTCACCCAACTGAGCCGGGAGACCTCGGCCGCCTACTTCCGCACTCGCCCCCGCGGGAGCCAGGTCGGCGCGTGGGCGTCGCGGCAGAGCGAGCCGCTGGGGGACCGTGGGATGCTGGCGCGCCGGGTGCGCGAGATCGAGAAGAGGTTCGAGGGCGGGGAAGTGCCTCTGCCCGATTTCTGGGGCGGCTTCCGCCTGCATCCCCAGCGCATCGAATTCTGGCAGGGGCGCACGGACCGGCTGCACGATCGTCTTCTCTTCCAGCGTGAGGGGGATGGGTGGAGCAGCCGGCGGCTTCATCCCTAGTGACCGCCGACCGTCCACGCGCCGGAGCGCGGTTCTTCAAGGGCCACGGCCTGGGCAACGACTATCTCGTCTTCCCGTTCGGGGATGGATGGGCCGCGTCGCGCGAGGCGGTACGCGCGGTCTGCGACCGATGGCGGGGCGTGGGCGCGGACGGCATCGTCCTGCACTCGTCGCCGGACGAGCGCCCGTGGCGCCTGCGCATGTTCAACCCGGACGGCTCCGAGTTCGAGCGGAGCGGCAACGGCCTGCGCGTCTTCGCGGCGTGCGCGGCGTCGCGGGGCTGGATCGGCCACGAGGGGTTCGCGGTGGAGGCAGGAGGAGACCGCATCCGCATGCGCGTGGAAGAACACCTGGGCGCCGGGCTCTACGACGTCTCCGTCGAGATGGGCCGCGCATCGCTCGACCCGGCCGATGCCGGGCTCGCTCCCGGACGGGAGGGGCGGCCGCTGGCGCACCCGGCCGAGGGAACGCTCGACTGTACGCTGGTGAGCGTCGGCAACCCGCACTGCGTGGTGTTCACCGACGACCTGTCGGAAGCAGCCCTCTCGCGCCTTGGTCCCTTCCTGACGGCCCACGATGCATTCCGTGCGGGCGTGAACGTGCAGCTGGCCCGGGCGGTCTCGCGCGGCTCCATCGAAATCGCGATCTGGGAACGGGGCGTGGGGCGCACCCGGGCCTCGGGAACCAGCTCCTGCGCGGCGGCGGTTGCGGCCGCGAGGCGCGGAGTCGTGGACTACGGCGATGTCGAAGTGCGCATGGAGGGCGGCACGCTGCAGGTGTACGTGTCCCCGGAGCTGGAGGTTGTCCTGCGGGGGCCGGTGCAGGAGGTGGCGAGCGGCCGGCTGTCGGATGGATTCCTGGACGCGCTGCGAACGGCGGCCCTGGAGCGGGGTTCGCCCGCATTGCCGTCGATGGGTTCCCGTTCATCGACAAACAGGACATAATGACGGCAGTCGCCTTGTCGGCGTCACGGACCCCAGCGGAGAAGCCGCCGTGCTGAGATTCCCGGAAGAGATCCTGCTGCTGTTGCTCGATGACGAGAACGGCACCTTTGCGCACGTCCCCAGTTGGTCGCTCAACTACGCCCTCGGCGGCGGCGTGCTGATGGACCTGGCGCTCGAGAACCGGATCGACACCGATCCGGAGAAGCTTTTCCTGGTCGACGCGACGCCGGTCGGGAACAGCCTTCTGGATCCGATGCTCGAGGAGATCGCACGGGCCACGGAAACCCACGACGCGCGCTATTGGGTGGAGCATGCCGCGGGCCGGGCCGCGGAGATCCGTGAGACGGCGCTCGATCGGCTCGTCTCGAAGGGCATCCTGGCGCGCCAGGACGAGCGTTTCCTGTGGGTCTTCCGCTCGCGGCGCTATCCGGTCGTGGACGGCAAGGCGGAGCGCGAGGTGAAGCTGCGCATCATGGAGGTGCTGTTCAGCGACATGATTCCCGATCCCCGGGACATCGTCATCATCGCGCTCGCGGATGCCTGCGGCATCTTCAAGTTCCTGCTTTCCAGGCGCGAGCTGAAGAACGTCCAGCAGCGGATCGACGAAGTGCGCAGGATGGAGTTGATCGGCCGGGCGGTCGCCGAGGCCATCTGGGACATCGAGCTGATCGTGCGCACGCAAAGCGTGCCGATGCAGGGCTAGCGAGGCCGGGCGCTGCTGGCGCGCCAGGTACTGGCGACCGCGTTGATCGTGCCGGGCCGGAGGGTGATGCCCGACGGACCTTCCCTCGCAGATTGGTAGACGCCGGGGACCCGCACTCGCCGGGCCCGGATTCACATTCGCGAATCCGGTTCCTCCATTGACCTGGCAGGCCGCTCCCGACGGAGGAGGACCCGCACTCGGTGGGCCCGAATTCACATTCGCGAGTCTCGTCTCGCCATTGACCTTTGGTTCGGAGTTCGTGACGCCGGGGATCAGCGCGCGGCGGTCCCGAATTCACCATTCGCGGGTCCCGTTTCGCCATTGACCTGGTTCGGCGCTCGTGACGCCGAGGATCAGCGCGTGGCTTTCCCAAATTCACATTCGAGCGTCCCAATCTGCCATTGACAACTTTGGAGTGCGCGATTCGGCGGAGTCCGAGATTCCAGATTCGCCTGCCCGCCAAGGGCTCTCACGGACTCGCTGACAGCCTTCGCGGCCCCCATCCTCCTCCGAAGGTCTCCCGCCGCCACTTCGGCGACTACAGGGCATCCTGAGAAGCCGATTTCCGTGGCGTTATATTTG
>JAPPMM010000011.1 GCA_028819075.1 Gammaproteobacteria bacterium | reverse complement strand
AAGCCAGCCTACGCGATGTATAACATTCGCGCTCTGGCGAGGGGTGCTCCGCCCCCCTTCGATCCCCCCGAAAAACCACCGCTCCGGCAGCGTTCGCGGTTAGGGTTGTTCGCCCTCCCTTCCGCCTAGCCGAACGTCCAGGCGGCCGATCGCCGCGTTTCTCCCGCCGACCACCGATCACCGACGGTCGAGGCCATCGATTTCGCGGGCGAGTCCTGCGCCGTGACCGGCGGGCGGCGTGGTCGGCGTTGCCACCGCTTCGGCGCCGGTCCCCCCGGCCTCCGGGACGGACTTCGCCCGTCCCTCCGCCGGGGTCGACCCCCCTTCCCAACCCGGCGAAGCCCGGTCGTCCGCAAGCGCGGAAGACTCGGGACCCGCGTCGCCGAGAACGTCCTCCTCGGCCGCGAGTGGGAGCGCCTCCGACTGCGGCCGTGACGTTGTAGTTGCAATGGGTCTCCGGCTCGCTGGAGCCTTCGGAAGTTTACCGCCACCACCAACGGCTCCTCCGCGAACTTCCGTTCTCCTTCCCATGAGGGCTCGCGAGCGAAGTCTTCAACCCAACTGACGGTAGTCTGGGGTTGCCCTCCGGTTGCCTACCTGGGTCGGGTTCCGATCCGGCTCCAGCGTATCTCGCGGATGAAAGGGAATGGGCGGTGGGAATCCCCGTTGTAGGAGAAGTACCGGAAGACGACCCAGCCCTCGAAGCGCCACCGCTCCACGAGCCCCCAAGTTCGCGAGTCCAGACTGTCGTCCCGGTTGTCGCCCATCATGAAGTAGTGCCCCTCCGGAATCACCAGCGGCCCCCAGTTGTCCCTCGTGGGCGCGTAGTCGGCTCTCGGCCCACCCAGGAGGATCGACCGCTGCCAGAGCATCGGGGGCGAGAAGTTGTCGGGCAGGCCCTTGACCACGGCGTAGGGCTCCACCTGCGGGTGGTCGTTCCGGTACAGGATCCCGGCCCGCATCGCCAAGGTGTCGCCGGGCAACCCCACGACCCGCTTCACGAGGATCAGGGAGTCAGAGTGCGGCGGGTCGAACACGAGGATGTCGCCGCGCCGCGGGTCGGAGTACCCGGGGATGCGAATGTCGGTGAACGGGATTCGCGAGCCCATCGCCGCCTTGTTGGCCCACACGAAGTCCCCCACCAGCAACGTGGGCTCCATGGATCCGGACGTGATCGTAAAGCCCTGCAGGGCCACCACCCGGATGGTCAAGAGGCAGAAGACGAAGCACGCGCTCCTGAGGAGCGAACGCGTCCACGACGGTCTCCGCTCTTTGGCCTTCGGCTTGTTCTTTCCCATGGCGGAAGGATCTTACTGGGTGACCCATCACCCGGGCAAGCCGACTCCGACCCCGGCCCTGTCCGCCTCCCCGAGGCAAAGGGAACGGCTTCGCGTCGGCCCTCGCACTCGTCCACAGACCTCTCTTGAGATCCAATGGATTCTTGGCTCAGGATGGGGATACCAATAGTGATAACACCTGCTGATTAGTCGCCGTATTATGTTGTTGTTATGTCAGTTACAGGATTGTTAGATCGGACGATTCCACCGCACATCCGGCGGGCGCTGGAGGAACGCGACCGGGGATGCCGTTTCCCTGGGTGTGGCTGCCGGTTCACCGAGGCGCATCACGTGAAGCACTGGGCCGACGGGGGCGAGACCAGCCTGAGAAACACGATGCTGCTATGCCGGCGGCATCATCGCGCGGTTCACGAGGGGCAGGTGAAGGTATCGGTGGCCACGGACGGGACGGTGGTGTTCTTCACGCGCGGGGGGAAGATGCTGGCCGACGCGCCGAGACAGGTCTTGAGGGATTTGGCCCCGGTCCCATCGGTGCATCCCGCCGCCTTGGGGCAAGGCGATGGCTTCACGCTCTCGAACGGGGCCGCGCTCTATCGCGATTCGGAGATCCCGTGGGAGATCGAGGCCGCTGCTCGGGAAGCCGTGGAGGAGTCATTGGAGAACTGATTCACAACGACCCCCGGGGACTCGCCGGCCCCCAGGTCTCGTCGGGCTCACAGGTCTCGTCGGCTCACAGCCCCGAGGTCTCGTCGGCTTCCACCAGAGCTAGCTTAGCTAGCCAGAGCTAAAACGCTGCCGCGAGCCTCCGGGCCACCGCCCGGTACGCGGTCGCGATTTCCTCTTGTTTGCGGTGGCGGCCGTCCTCCACCACCCAGGTTCCGCCCACCATCACGTCGCGCACGGGGGTGTCCTCGCCGCTGAAGATCCAGGCGTCGAGCAGCTGGTCCTCGTCTCGTGCCACGAGGGCGGGATGGTCGGTGTCGAGGACGACCAGGTCGGCGCGGAATCCCGGCCTGATCGCGCCCAGGCGCCGCCCGCTTGCCTGCGCCCCCCCCGCCCACGCGCCCTCCAGCAGGGCCCGCCCGGTGGAGTGCACCTCGCGGCCTCCGGCGACGTTGCGCTCGTGCATCGTGAGCCGCTGCGAGTACTCGAGCATCCGCAGATCGGCGGCGGGGCTGACGCTGACGTGCGAGTCGCTCCCCACCCCCCACCGGCCGCCGGCGACCAGGTAGCTCGGGAGAGGGAAGACCCCGTCGCCCAGGTTGGCCTCTGTGGTCGGGCATAGCCCCGCGACCGCGCCCGAGGCGGCCAGGGCGCGGGTCTCCTCGGCGGTCATGTGGGTCGCGTGGACCGCGCACCAGCGGGCGTCGACCGGGGCGTGGCCGAGCAGCCACTCCACCGGCGAGGCCCCGCTCCACGACAGACACGCCCGCACCTCGGTAACCTGCTCGGCGATGTGGATGTGGATGGGGGCGGTGGGATCGGTCGCGTTCAGCGCGACAACCGCGTCGGTCAGGTCGCCGGGGGGCACCGCGCGCAGCGAGTGAAGCGCCAGGCCGACGCGGCGGTTGCCGTCCCCTGCGACCGCCTGCCCGAGCGTAACGCCGTCACGGAGGATCTCGTCGACGGTCGCGACGAACCGGCGCTGTTCCTGGAGCGGCGCGTCCGCCCCGAAGTCGGCGACCCGGTAGAGCGTGGGCAGGAGCGTCAACCCGATCCCGGCGGCCGCGGCGGCTTCGTGGAGCCGCAGGGCCATCTCGTGCGGCACGGCGTAGGGCTGCCCCTCGGGGTCGTTGCGCAGGTAGTGAAACTCCGCCACCGCCGTGTAGCCGTGGCGCAGCATTTCGGCGTAGAGCTGGGAGGCCACGACCTGCACATCCTCCGGCGCAAGTCGCGCGAGAAACGCGTACATCCGCTCCCGCCAGCTGCCAAACCCGTACTCGGCCGTGCTGCCGCTTTCGGTGAGCCCCGCCATCGCCCGCTGAAATGCGTGGGAGTGCAGGTTGGGGATGCCGGGAACGACGGCGCCGGCGACGCGTCGTGCCGCTTCCGGGTCTCCGCCCGGAAGGACCTCCGCGAAATCGCCGTCTGCGGACACTTCGACGCGGACATCGCGCGCCCAGCCGCCGGGAAGCAGCGCCTGATCGAAATGGAGGGCGGCCACGACGCGTTACGGGGCGAACATGCGTTGCAGCACCTCGAGGACTTCGGTCATCGTCGCCGGAGATAGTCTCCCCAGCCGACGAACCAGCCGGACCTCATCCACGGTTCGGAGCTGGTCGGCCACCACGTATCCATCCTTCTCCCGGAACCGGCAGGGGACCCGGAACGCATAGGAGCGACCGCCGGTCGTCATCGGGGCCACCATGAACGTTCCCAGGTATGGATTCAACTCGTCCGGCGAAACGACCACGCACGGACGCGTCTTTCTGCTCTCCGAGCCTCGCGTTGGGTCGAGCGAGATCAGGTAGACGTCGCCGCGGCGCGGTCCAGCTGTTACCACTCCCACTCCGAATCATCGAAAGCCGTCGGTACCGGCTCGTCGAGGAGCCCGCCATCAGGGCTCATTCCCAGCTCGCGGGCCTCATGGGCCCATCCAGCCCTCGGGTTGTCAACGGATTCGACGAGCAGGCCCGAATCGACGACACGCAGCCGAAGTCGAGTACCCAACCTCGCTGCCCGCAGAAGCGCCTTTGGAATACGAATTCCGCGTGAGTTGCCGATCTTGATGAGTCGTGTTTCCATCCTGTAGCCAGGCTCGCGTGACGTGTAATCACAATGTAGTCACCGTGCACAATCGTCGACAAGTCGTCGTGGCGCTGCGTTGGCAGTCGTGCAGCCCTGGATTGCGGACAACGGTCATCGAATCTGCCAAAATGGCATGAGGTCGGAGATTGGGATCCTAAAGCGCTCATTCGACTTACGGGAGCGTGAGCCACGATACCCGCTGAATGATTCCCGCTAATCGGGATTTCAGCCGCGAACCCTCGGGCGGTCTTCCAGTGCCGTCCTGAGTTGTCCAGCATCCGGCCTCTGGTAGCACCTGAGCACTGTCGTGGCATCCTTCCAGCCGCCAAGCTCACAGAGCACCTTGAGCGGTGTGTCCATCAGGTCGCTGGCAAACTTGCGTCTGAGCGAGTGCCAGCCTCTCCCGCGCTTCGGCTCCAGTCCCGCCAACGTCTGGGCTCTGTACCACCACTTACGCACCAGCCAACGGCCCGCGCACTTCGAGGCATCCGTGGGCGACGGCAGCACCGGGGCGTTACCGGTCCCGGCGTCCATCCTCCGCGCCTCCTCCAAGACAGCGAGGGCCTCGTCGGTCAGCGGCGTGACGTGCTCGTAGCCGGTCTTCTCGTGTTCCGCGCGCCAGCGCACGACTCCG
Source organism: Gammaproteobacteria bacterium (assembly GCA_028819075.1). Taxonomy (NCBI): domain Bacteria; kingdom Pseudomonadati; phylum Pseudomonadota; class Gammaproteobacteria; species Gammaproteobacteria bacterium. Next base: position 1,218 of record JAPPMM010000011.1, on the reverse strand, counting down.
CCATTGAGGTCGATATCCGACCATCGAAGCTGACGGATGGCACCGATGCGGTGCCCCGTCTCGTGCGCGAGCACGAGCGCGACACGAAACCGCCAATCGAGCCGCCGGGACACTTGGAGCAGCGCCCGGTATTCCCTCTCGGAGAGCACGACCCGGGTCGGATTCTTCTCCCTGGGCGGCTTGAAGCCTCTGAAGGGATTCGACTCAAGGAGGAGCCTGCCCTCCTCGTCTCTCGACCGTGCGGCCCAGTTCAGCACCGCGAGCAAGAATCTCAGATCCCGTTCGACCGTCCGGTCGGAAACGGGCTGGCCGCTCGGACCAACTTTGCCCGACCGTCGCGCTTGGATGAAGCGGTCCCAGTCGCGCTGGGAGAGTGTTTCGGGTCTGCGGTCCTCGCCGAAACACTTGAGGAACATCGCCGTCGCGGCCCTGTCGTGCAGCCGGGTGTGCCTGCCCTTCGTGGGCGTCACCTCCTCACCGTAAATGTCAAGAAGCCTTCCCAGCGTGAGCGGCTCGGGCTCGGCTTCCGCCTTGCCGTTCAGGTCCGGGCCAGCGAATCCGGCGGCGAACTCGTCTGCCTGCCGCTTCGCCCTCACCCATTCGCGGTGCCCCAGCGACCGGGTGAGCCTGCGCCCGTTCTCGCGCCACTCGATCTGGTATCGGCCGGTCTTCGGATCCGGGAACACCCTGACCCGGTTCCGGCCCCATTCGCCAGCGCCGTACGAGCGCCGACATCGTTTCGTGCGTGCCATCATTCGATTCCTCTCTCGATGGACCGCACGATCTGCGCGTCTTGAAACCTCGCGCCGGGCGGGCGCGTCGTCCAGACGGGCGGTTGACCGCGCGCCGGATGTTGCCGGTTCGGTCCAACTACACCGAGCACCGGTCGGACGGTGGCGGCGGCGGCGCCGCTGGCGCAGGCCGGTTCGGCCTTCGGACGGCTCTGGAACCCGTTGGACATCGCCGTTTCGGCGGTTGTTGACACCGCCCGAGGTGTTCCCCTGACTGTACGTCACGGCGATTCCGACGACCCGTGATTCCGCCCGTCGCCTCCCGCGCCGAGGGCGCGATCATGGCTCCCTGGGCAGCCGCCGTCGCCGCCTCGGGGGGTGAGCGGTCGGTCGCCGCTCGCTGGCCCGCAGTTTGCGGGTTTCCGGGGAGCCAGATGTGATGGAATGGACGCCCCCTCCCGACAGCCTCACAATTCACCGATGATGG
>JAPPMM010000010.1 GCA_028819075.1 Gammaproteobacteria bacterium | reverse complement strand
TCGTGGCCCGCTGGAACCAGCTCCCGAAGTCGAACTGCGCGCTCGCGGGACGGGCGCCCGCGAAGAGCAGGACAGGGACGAGCAGTGAGGGGGCGAGGATGCGGTGAAGCATGGAAGAGTCCTTTCGTGTCATCGGTGTGTCGTATCGCGCGGGACCAAAACATCGGAGGTGAACCAGATGCGGAGCCGGTGGCCCGCGCGGATCGTGATCTCGGGGAGCCGGTTCAGATACCGGTCAAGCATCGAGGTGGCGCTGCCCCCGAGCCCCTGGCCGACGCCGGCCCGGAGGCCGTAGGGCGAGGCTCCGGCGAGCGTGAGCCCGCTCAGCGCGCCGACCGCTCCGGCGGCCGCGAACGTCGAGAGGTAGTGGCGGTTCACCCGGTCGCGGAGCGCGCTCTCGCCCACCTGGTTGAGGCCGGTGAACTCAAGGTCCACCCAGCTTCCGCTCGGCAGCAGCAGCCGGTGGAACGCGACGGCGAGGCGGCTCTGGTCCCGGTTCTGGACGGCCTGGGCCGTGCCGACGAGGCGCGCGCCGCGCGGGATCAGCACCCGCTCCCGGTCGGCCGAGTACAGCGGCGCCGACACCATGGCGAGCACCGGGCCCGGGAACTCCCCCGACAACTGGGTGACGAGCACCGCCTCCAGGAACGTGCCCTCGTGGATGCGTTCCCAGCCCGGCGGGTCGTGCGGCCGAACCAAACGGCCGGGCTCGGAGGTGCGCGGCGCGGCGGGAACGTCCGCCTGCGGTGCCGGGCCTCCGACGCCGGGCGCGAACTCTCCCGCGGCCAGCCCGGCCGCCATTTCGGCCTCAAGGGCGGCGAGGGACTGCCCGAGGGAAGCGAGCGCGCCGTCGAGCGACGCGTCTGGAGACTCGGGCGCCACGAGAAATGCCGCCTCGTCCGAGGCTCGGTTCGGATCCCGGTGCGACTGCGCGACGGGTGGCGAGCGGAGCGAGCGCGTCCTGCGCTCGACCTCCTCCAGCCGGAGCGCCTCGCGCAACTCGAACTCGGCCTGGCCCATGCCGGCCCCGGCCCTGCCTGAACTTGCCGCCGTGTCCTGCCCTAGGGCACCGGACTGCCGCCGTTCCCGATCCGCATCCGCCGCCGCCTGCTGGCTCTGACGGTCGGTTTCGTCGCTGAGGCGCCCGTCGAGCGACCGGCCCGTGCGGTCGTCCACGGGCCGGGCCGGCGTGGGAGCGACGCCCTCGGCCGTCTCGTCGGGACCGGAAAACGACGAGGAGAGCAGCAGACCTGCCACGAGCACGGTGATCAGTGCGATCCCGGCCTTCGTGACGAAGCCGCCCGGAAGCGCGCCCTTCGGCTCCCTCACCCACTGCTTCCAGCGGCTCATTTCGAGCCATCCCCGGGCTCGAACCGCCACCCGGCCCGCCGCTCGCCGATCTGGAGCCACCCGTCGCTCATCACATGATGCACGATGTAGAGGCCGTCCCCGGCGAGCTGTACGAGGACGACCGCCGGCTCGCCGTCCCTGAGTTCGTATACTGCGGGAGACTCTTGGCCGCGCGAGCGGATGTAGGTGAACTTGCCGTCGTGCCACATCGCCTCGACCAGGAACGGCCGCCGCGTGGCCGCCCGGTCAAGGCGGTACTCGAACGCGATGCGTGTGGGATATTCCGAGCGGAGCGCCTCGATCTCCGCTTCGGCTCGCCGGCGGGCTTCGACGATCCCCGCCTCGGCTTTTTCCTGTGCGCGGCGGGCGGCTTCGACGGCCTCGGCCGCCATTTGGCGGTAGGCGGAGACTTCGCTCCGGGCCACGAACCCGGGGGCCCCGGACGGAGCCTCTCCCTCCGCGCCCGCCTCTACGCGGACGACCAGGTGGGGCGGCTTCTCCCCGTCTTCGGAGACGAGGAACGAGTAGATGCGCCCCGACTCGCAGACGAGCGCCACGTTCGTCGCCGCATCCTCGGCCAGCGGCTTCAGGTACGCGACGTTCGCCGCGCCGGTCAGGTGCCAGTACTCCGAGTCGCCGGCCACGAAGTCGAGGATCCGCTCCCCGGCCGGAAGCACGATGACCGTGGTATGCCGCACGCGCGCGCGGAGCCGGGGGATCCGCTCTTCGCCTTCCTCCGGCACGGGCACGCGCAGGTAGGCGGCATCAGCACTCTCTTGCTGCGCGGCGGCATCGCAGGGAACCACGGCCAGAAGCAGCGTCAGCAGGACTACGACGATCCCGAGCAGGATCGCAGCGGTTGGAGTTGCCTTCATGGTGTTCACGTCCTCTCGGTTGGTGGGGTGGGATGGGTTCGGCCCGCGAGCGCTTCGAGCGCCCGGACCAGCCCGTGCCTCGCCACGGCCTCGGCGCGCCTCTCGGCGTCGAGCGGCGAGGAGGTGTAGAGCCAGTAGCTCTCGGGATCGACTTCGAGGCGGAGCACCGCCGCCTCGTCCGGGCGGCGAAGGTACAGTTCGCGCTTGGGCGTCAGCCCCCGGATTCGGTCGACCTCCGACTCGTTCAGCCGGAACAGCGCCCCGGCCTCGTCGGGCAGTTCGGCGTTGGCGAGGAACAGCTTGGTGGGGATCGATTCGAGGAGAGCCGAGGCGCCCGGCGTTCCTGTCACATCGACGGCGGACTGCGTGGCGAGCACGAGCGCGGCGTTCTTCTTCCGCCACGTCTTGGCCGCCTCGGCCAGGTAGTTCAGCACGGCGGGGTCCTGCATGTACCGCCACGCCTCGTCCACGACCATCAGCTTGAGCCGCGCGGTCTCGGCCGGGTCCTCGATCTCGAGGCGCATGCGTTCCAGCAGGTAGGCGAGCGCCGCCTCGCACAGGTCCGCGTGCTCCGCCGCGCCCGCCAGGTCGATCACCTGCCAGTCCCGGAACTCGATGTCCGCCGCGCCCGACGGGGGGTTGTCGAAGAACGCGCCCCACGCGCCGCCCTCCGTCCAGCGGCTGAGCGCGGGCCACATCGCCGACGGCAGCGAACCGGCCAGCACGCTCAGAGTCCGGCGCTCGGTGCCGAGCGCGTACAGGTCCTCGATCCGGGCGCGGATCTCGCTCGTGTCCGCGCCGTCGGCTTCGTACCCTCCCAGCTTCAGGAGCCGGAGCACCCAGCCGGTCAGGAACTGGAACGTCCGCGTGGTCGGGGGAAGCGCGAACGGCTGGAGGCGGAGGGTGGGCTCCGCCTCGCCCGGCGCGAGCTCCAGATACCGGCCCCCGAGGAACCGGGTCAGCCAGCGGTAGGAGCCGCCCAGGTCCAGGATCAGGATGCGCGGATCGTACTTGAGCGCCTCGACGAGCAGGAAGTTGAGCGTAAAGCTCTTGCCCGAGCCCGTCGCCCCAAGGATCAGCGTGTGGCCCACATCGCCCGCGAACAGGTCGTAGCGGTACGCCGTGCGCCACGACGTCTCGAACACCGCGAGCGGCTCGCGGTCCAGATGGCGGCTCTTGCGGTTCCCCCTCGGCGGCCCGAACACGGGCGCGAGGCACGCCGCGAGGCCAGCGGACACGAACACCTTCCGCACCTGCCGCTTGCGCGGCTGGGCCGGGAGCCGCGCGAACCATGCGGGAAGCTGGCCGTAGCCCTCCCGGATCACCTTCGCGTCGTGCGCGGCGAACAGGCGGCGCACGTCGCCGTCCAGCCGCTCGATCCCGTCGAGTTCGCCGTGCAGCGCCACGGTCAGCGACGCCTCGCCGTAGGCCACGCCGTCGGCTTCGAGTTCGACGAGCGCCGCTCCCAGACGGTCGGACTCGGCGGCAGCGGCGGAATCGACCATCGCCGCCGCCGTGCCCTGGGCGTCCTGCGCGTGCGCCATCATCGAGTAGCGGCGCGCGAAGTAGTGGCGCTGCGCGCTCCGGATCCGCCGACGCGCCGCTTGAGGAGTCCACGGCCGCCATTCGAGCGAGACGGTCGTCACCGCGTCCAGGCAGAAGAGATCCTTGAGCAGGTTCCCGTGCGCCTGGCCCGGCGGCGACAAGAGCGAATACAGGATCACCGGCTCGCCGTCCAGCCGAAGATGCGACCGCTCCACCTCCAACTCCGAGACCGCCAGACGCCAGTTCATGCCGCTGCCCGTCGCGCCGTCCCAGAACGTGCCGGGCCGGTTGATGAGTTCGGAGAGGAGCCGGGAAGCTTCCAGGTCTCCCAGCATCTCGACCGGCGTGTGCTCCGCCACCAGCGCGCGGCCCGCGTCGATCATCGCGCGGAACCGGCCCGCAGCCGCCTGAATCTCCGAGGCCAGGTAGGTCGTCACCGTCTTGCCGCCGCGCTTCCGAAGCCGCCTGAACCGCGACAGCGGTCCCGGCCCGGAACCCCCGCCCGCCGGACGAAGGTCCGGGTCGTGCGACCAGACCACGAAGGCTTCGAGCCGCTGGACGCGACCGGCGAGGAACGCGCTTCGCTTGCGGCCCGACAGGGACGCGATGTCCGAACCGCCATCGTCCGGACCCTCGGCGAGGCTGGGACGCCGCAGCATGTGGAACTGGAGGCGCGTGTCGGAACCGAGCCCCGACAGCAACCGCTGCCAGAGCCCGAGCACCCGGTCGATCTGCTCAGGCGTGCGCCCGTCCACTGCGGCGGGCCGGATCCGGCCCGCCGCGACCAACTCGCCCGCACGGGTCAGACAGGTGCGGCCATCGTCGAGCCAGCCCCAGTAGGGCAGTTCCTCGGCCAGCGAGCCCGCCGCCTCGTAGGCCCGGCGTTCCTCCGCGACTCTCACTTCGAGTCCGTCCGGATGCGGAGATGCCAGGGCTCTTCCGCCCACTTGCCCGGATCGTACCGCGCCGGATAGCGGGCGGCGGTCCGCAGCACCGCGAGCATGGCCGGGTCCCTCCGGCCCGCGAGCCAGCCCGCGCCGTAGCAACCCGCGAACACCACCCCGCCCGCCACGAGCGAGGCCGTCGCGTTCCACACCGCGACCGCGAGCGTCGCGCCCAGCAGGAACAGCCGCCGCTCCACGCCCAGCACCGTCAGCGGACGGTTCAGCGCCGCGTATCCGGCCCAGCGCCTGAGGCCCCGCATCAGAACAGCCAGCCGAGGAAGTTCACCGCGCCCACGGCCATCCCGATCCCGAAGATGATCCCGGCCAGCGTGCGCTTGCTCCCGCCCTCGCCGAACGCGAACATCAGCCCGCCCACCACGATCGCGATCAGCGACAGCCCGCGCGCGATCGGTCCCGTGAACTGCGTCTGTAGCTCGTTCACCGCGTCCACCCACGGACTCGTGCCCTGCGCGTTGAGCGCACCGGGCGTCAGCATCAGCAGCAAGGCCCACGCGGTCGTCCGCATCGTCGTCAGCAACGTTCTCATCATTTCCTGTCCTTTCCCTGAAGGGTCATTGGGGCGACGGACTCTCCACCGCCCCGGGTCTCGGCAATTCGATTGTGGATCCACGCGTCGAACTCCGACCTGATCCAGCCGACCGCGCGCGGACCCAGGTGGATCGGCGGGGGAAAGCGACCCGCATCCACCCAGCCGTAGATCGTCGGCCGCGCCACCCCCAGCCGGGCCGTGATCTCGGATGCCCGGATGAAGCGGATCGGCTCGTCCGTTCTCTTCTCGCTCGGCCTATCGGCCATCTCTCCACTCCCTCTCGTTCGTCCCGCGGCTGCTTTCGACCAGCGGTGCCGGTGGCGGTGCGGTGGAGCACGCGTGCCGTCCGAGTCCGCGTCGTAGCCGTCGATGAAGGCCAGAATTCGGTCCGCCATCCGTAGCGACAGCGAGCGCCCGGCGGCGATCTGGCGCATCAGGTTCGGGTCGCCCACGGCCCTCATGCCGAACGTCGTCGGCGGCATGCCCGTGCGGTCGAGAAACGCGGCGACGCGCGCGTTGAAGTACCGCTCCAACGTCTCCATGGCCGTACTGCTCTCGCGTCTTCATGGCGAAAACGGTGAAGACTTGTCCGCAGGGGAGTCAACAGCTAGGAGATCGCCTAAGTGTCGATAACGTCGAGGAGGTCCAATACCGTCGAGTTGGCGCTGGACTCCGCCGCCAGCGGGGCGGTGAAGCACCCCCGCGCACGCTTGCGGGCAGTCTCCCGAAACGATCTGAAGGTGGCCTGTGCGGTAGGCGCGGAAACGGCGGACTCGGCGCCGCCGGCCAGCGAGTGGCGGGTCACGTATCCGGACGTGTAAGGCGATGCCGGGCCGTCGGTCGGCGGTTTCCCCCTCTGCCTTGCGAAGCCGCCCGGAATCGGGACTATTTCAATCCATGAAAAACAAAAGGAAACCGGCCCCGGCGCGGCTCGATCCGGTGCGTCGGCGGCTACTCCAGCTCCTGACCACGAAGGGCTCGACCTTGCAGGCCGCGTCGATTGCCATGGGCCGCAACGAGGCCTACCTGCAACAGTTCGTTCACAGGGGCACGCCGAAGATCCTCGCCGAGGACGACCGCGAGATCCTGGCGGAGCATCTGGGTTGCCGGCCCGAGCTCCTCAAGCACGGCAGAAGCTACCGGCTCTCGACGCACGCCAAGCGGCCGCCACCGCCTTCCGACGCCTACTCCGCGCCGGTCGGCTACAGCGTCGTGCCGGAGGCCGATGTCAGATTGGATCCGGGCACGGAGGCTTGGAACGGTGCGTTGCGGGAAACCGGAGAGGCGTGGCTGTTCGCCGATTCGTTCATCCGCCACCGGCTCCGGGCCGATCCCGGCGACCTCTGGATGATCGAGGTGGACGGCGACTCGATGGAGCCGCTGCTCTCAAGCGGCGACCACATCCTGATCGACGCGAGCCGGACGGTGCCCGCGCCGCCGGGGATCTTCGTGATCTGGGATGGCATCGCGGTCGTCGCGAAGCGGATAGAGCACGTGCCGCACTCCGACCCGCCCAAGCTCGCGCTCAGGTCCCTCAACCCCGCGTACGACAGCTACGAACGTCTGGCCGGGGAGGTCCGGGTGGTCGGTCGTGCCGTTTGGGTCTCCAGAAGGCTGTAGGGAACGTCATCGTGTTCTGCGCAACTACCGATCCTGTCGAGCCCGGAGCGCTGATCGTGGTGGCCCACACCGAGCGGTCCGGTCGGATCCGTCTGATCTCGGCCCGGCCGGCGTCGCGGAGGGAAAGGAGAGTCTACCATGAGCGGACGCTACGATAGGCCCCTGACGCCCGAGCAGATCGCGGCCGTGAAGGACGAAGGGATCGACTTCAGCGACATCCCGGAACTGGACGAGGGATTCTGGGAGCCGGCGGAACTCGTCGAGCCGGACCTGACCGACCAGATCACCATGCGCGTGAAGCGCTCCGTCCTGGCGTAGTTCAAGGCTCCGGGGAAGGGCTACCAGACGCGGATGAACCGCGTACTGGAGAGCTACGTGCGGCACCGGACGGGGGGATCCGCCGACACCGGGAAGGGTGCGGGCCGCTGACACGGGCTCCCCGGTCGGTCTCTTCACGTCGATGAACCGGAAGCCGGCTACGGCCGTCCCCGCCTCCGGGCGAACGGCGGTGTCTCCGGCGGTCGCTCGGAGAGCGTCCCCCGGACTGGATCCCGGCCTGTTGCTTGCCGGGAGCCAGCCGACTCCGTGTTGAACACGGAGGCTGGCGAGGGGGTGCCGCGCCCCCCTCCGACCCCAGCTTTCCGTTTTCGCCGCCAAGGCAGCACAAGGCTTGGGACGCCTGACGGAACATCGCCGAGCCTGTCCGCATCACCGAGGCGGGGGTTACAGCCCCGCCTTCATCCCTTGCAGGAAGGAGCATGGGACATCCCGGGGACGACCACGTCCCGGCCTTGCGCGGCGATGCCGAACAAGTCGGCGGCCGCCCGGTCGGTGAACGGGTCGTCCGCCGCGTTGAAGCGGCGCTCGACACCCATCGGGGACGGATGCTGGCCGCGAGCGACCCGAAGAGGTCGGAGGCCGAGCGTGCGCAAGCACACCCGGCCCCGAACCCGTACCAGGCCCTCGGACTGGTGGGTCGCGGTTGATCCTCAAGTGCTCTCCTGGCGCTGTTTGCGCGGGACCGGGCGTCCGTGGACCCGGTCCCACGCGTATTGAGTCGGTTCCGGCCTTCGGCGAACTCAAACTCCCCGGCCTTCGTTCGACGATTCGCGCTTCGCGGACCGGACTGGAGTCGCCGGTCTCCGCGCGCGTTCGGGGCGCCTTGGCGCCTCCGGTTCCGGCGGGCCTCGCCGTACCTGCAGTTGTCGCCCGTGCCAGCGGGCCTTGTATTCGAGCTGGCGCAGCATCTCGCCGCGCACGCCGTCGACGACGATCGTGGCGGCCGCGAGGACGACCATGGTGGTGAGCTTGTGGTGGCGGTCGCGCTCGCGGTTCCTGACGTCGCGGGCGACGTTGCGGAAGCGCTCGAGGACGCGGGCCCGCCGCTTCGAGCCTTCGGCGGAGCGGCCGAGCCGGCGCTGGAGCCGTCTCAGCCGCCGCCCGTCGGCGTCGGCGCGCTCGTCCGGCCCCGGCGTTTCGACGAGCCGGCCGTCCAACTCCACGGCGACGCGCCCGCCGTCCTGGCGCACCACGGCGACGCGGACCGTGGGCGCGGCCGTGTCGAGCGGGCCGCACTCGAAGACGCACGACAGCATCCAGCGCTCGCCGGCGTCGCGCCAGACGCGGCCGTACACCATGCCGAGCGTCGCGCGGCTCGCGGGGCCCTCGAGCCGCCGGGCGGGCAGGCTCCCGCCGCGCCAGCGCATCCACCCGAACTTCGGGAGCCGGACGCGGTCGCCGTCGAAGCGGGTGGCCGCGCTGGCCACGTAGATCCCGGGCGCGCGTCCCTCGGGCTTGAACCTCGGCAGCCCCTGGGCGGGGCGCGGCTTCCTGTGCCAGTTGCGGAACGCGGCGTGCATGTCGGCGGCGACCTGATAGATTGCGGTCGACGGGAACGGGTCCCGGTTCGCCCTGCGGCCGCACCAGTCCTGGGCGGCCGCGCGGAACTGCTTGCCGGTCATGTGCCGCCCGGTCCGGGAATACCGCAGGTTCGAGGCGCCGAGCAGCGTGTTGGACAGCTCGCGGAGCCCCTCGCGGCACCGGGCGAGCAGGCGCGCCTGCGACCGGTTCGGGTACAGGCGGCACTGCCAGCCGACGTAGCGCGCGTCCCCGCCGGGCACTAGAAGGTGGAGCCGACGAGGATCGCGAACATGGTGCGGCGTCCCTCCACCCAGCGGCGGTCGTAGGCGTACCGGCCCTCGAGCGTCGCGCGTCGGTAGCGCAGGCTCAACCCGCCGCCGTACACCGTCTGGCTCGCGTAGGCCGGGTCCGCCTCGTCGTCGTCCACGGTGTTTTCGGGCCACGCCGGGCCGAGGAACCCGAACAGGCGCGGGTAGCCCGGCGAGTCCAGGCGGAACCCGGCGCGTATCGTGGTGAGCAGTTCATTCCTGTTTTCGATCATCATCAGGGTGCCGTCCACGCCGAAGAACGGCGCGATGGCGACCCGATAGCCTTCGGAGGGAACGCCGACCCGCACGTCCAGCCCCGCGTTGAAGGCGAGCGACGCGGGCAGCTGCGTTTCGCGGTCGGTCACGAAGACACCCCCGAGAACGCTGGGCTCCACGTTCACCTGGGCGGCGCCGGCAGCGGGTAGCAGGATCAGCAGGAACAGCGGAATGGTGGAACGCATGTGGGTTTTCTCCGGTTGGGGTGATTCTCGTCTCATGCTCCCGTGGCTCTGTCGCCATGGCGGTTGTCGTGGGCGCGGTGACGAATGCGCGGAGGAGCGCCGCCCCCGCCCGGCGAACCGGGCGGGGGCGCTCTTCTATCGGAACCGCAACCTCCCGCGGACGCCGACGGTGTGTTGCGGGGCGCCGAGTCCGCTCTCGCGCCGCGTTCCCTCGAGGCGCAGTCCGACCCCCGACCCGAGTTCGTAGCGCACGCCGCTCGAGAAGGCCCGCGTGCCACTCCGGCCCAGGTGGAAGCCGCCGTAGGGCGTGCCGTGGAAGCCGGCGATGCCGTACGCCACCTCGCCGTCCACGTCGGGACCCATGCCCGGGCCGTGGCCGCCCACCGCGTCGGTCACCCCGCGCTCCCAGAGCCGGTTCACGCCGCTCGTGTGGTCGCCGTACGACGGCGCCACCCGGATCGAGAGCCCCTGGCCGCGGGTCGCCGGGTCGAACATGAGCGTGCCGCCCATGCCCCATTCCTCGTAGCCGGCGCGCGCCGAGATCACGAACCGGCCGCGGCCCTCCGCGGTCACTCCCAATCCCGGGTTCGTGTAGCGGAGCCCGCCTCCGACCTCCGCGCTCGCGCCGGTCACGCCGTCGCCGTTGTCGTAGCGCATCCCGCCCTCGAGCAGGACCGCCATCTCCTGGCCCGCGGCGGCGCGGAAGCCCTGCGTCAGCTCGAGCGCGAGCTTGCCGCGCTGCATCTCGAGCGTCACTTCCTCGATCTGCGCGTTGCCGTCGACCGTGACCGCGCCGTACCAGCCCTCGGCCCTGACGCGCACGCCGCCCGCGCCGCGCGTGAGCAGCCGGTAGCTCGCGCCCCCCGCCCCCGTCAGCAGGCTCGCGGGGGCGGTGCGGAACCCCTCGCGCTCGTCGTCGACCTCGACGTCGCCGCGGCCGAGCCCGGCCGAGCCCCACACCGAGGCGACGCCCCCGCCGGAGAACCACGCCATGTAGGGATGCACGCTGGCCATCGTGGCGCCGTAGGTGCCCCTCACCGGACGGGCGCCGGTCCTGTCGGTGAAGTCGAAGGAGCCCGAGGAGTAGGAGCCCGCGACGCCCGCCAGGAGGTCCGTCCCCACGCGCGCGTCGATGCCGGCGTGGGCGCTCACCATGCCGCCCTTCCAGTCGAGGGCGCTCTGGCCCGGCTCGCCGAGGTGGTGGTACTCGCCCGCGCCCCAGCTCGCCAGCTGCGTGCCCGTGGCCGACTGCTGCTGCGCGTCGGAGCCCCCCAGGGGCATCGTGAAGGAGGTGCCGCCGAAGAGCGCGGCCAGGCCGGCCCGGCCGCCCTGCGCGGGGCCAAGGCCTCCCGCGTCCGGCGCGGACAGGCTCGCGGCCATCGACGAGAGCCCGTTCGTCTCCACGCGCCGCGCCATGCCCGTCCCGCCGGCCACCGCGTCGACGCGGCGGGCGATCGCCGAGACGGTGCTCGAGGTCATCGCGGAGGCCACGTGCGGCAGCACGCGCGTGTTGAGCCGTCCCGCGCGCCCGATGGGGTCGTCCGTGGCCGCCGAAGCGGTATCCGACGCCGCGCCGGCGCCCACCCGGTTGATCGCCGACACGCGGTAGTGGCGCGTGCTCCCCGGCAGCAGGCCGGTGTGCTGGAACGCGGTTGCCCTGGACTGGGTGTTGGTCCGCAGATCGGTCCACGCCGTGCCGTTCTCCGATGCCTCGATGCGGTAGCCGGTGACGGGCGCGCCGCCGTCGTAGGCGGGTGCAAGCCAGAACAGGTCGATCTGCGTGGGCGAGACCGCGGTGGCCGTCAGCCCGGTGGGCGCGTCCGGCACGGTCGCGTCGGTGATGGCGCTCGCCGCCCGCGACGCCCGGCCCACGCCCTCCCGGTTGATCGCCGAGACGCGGTAGTGGCGCCTGGTGGCCGGCTCCAGCCCCGTGTGCGCGTAGGTCGTGCGCGTGTTGCGCGTGTTGGCCACGAGGTCCGCCCACCGGGTGCCCCCGTCTTCGGACACCTCGATCCGGTAGCCGGTGATGCGCGAGCCCCCGTCGCTCGTGGGCGCACGCCAGGAGAGCTCGATCCGCGAGGTGCCGTCGGCCTCCGCGTCGAGACTCCGGGGCGTGCCCGGCACGGTCGCTTCGGTCGTCGCGCGCGCCGTGTTCGAGAACGGCCCGGTCCCCGCGGTGTTGAGCGCCGCGACCCGGTAGTGCCGCGTGGTCGCGGGCTGGAGGTTCACGTCGGAGAACGTCGTCCCCTTCGAGGTCGTGTTGCGGCGGACGATCCGCCAGGTGCCGCCCCCGTCGTCGGAGGCCTCGATCCGGTAGCCGAGGATCGGGGCGCCGCCGGTGTCGCGGGGCGCACTCCACGACAGGTCGATCCGCGAGGTGCCCACCGCCCGGGCCGTCAGCCCGGTCGGTGCGCCGGGAGCCTGGGCGTACGTGCTCGTGCTCGCCTCGAACGACCACTGGCCGGCTCCCAAGCGGTTGATCGCCGCCACCTGGTACCGGTAGGCGCTGGCCGGCTGTAGGCCCGTGTGCTCGAAGGTCGTCTCCTGCGGACCCGTGTTGCGGGGGATCGTGTTCCAGTTTCCGTCCGGGCCGCGCACCCGAATGGTGTAGGCCGTGATCCGCTCCCCGCCGTCGCTGGCAGGCGCCTCCCAGGCGAGGGTGATGCTGGTCGGTCCCGCCGCCCGCGCGCGCAGGTTCCGGGGCCGGCCGGGCCGTGCGGCATCGGTGGTGCCCCTGACCGCGGTCGAGGGGTTCCCCTGCCCCTGGGCGTTGAGCGCGCGCACCCGATAGTACCGGGTCGTGTTGGGGGCGAGGCCTTCGTCCACATAGGTGGTGGCCGTGCCGGTGGGGCCGGGCACGAGGAAGCGCCATGGCCCGCGGGCGCTGGGAGACCACTGGATGCTGTAGCCGGTGATGGGGCTCCCACCGGTGTTGGCCGGGGGCCTCCAGGTGAGGCGGAGCTCGGTGCTTCCCGTGAGGCCGTTCGGGACTACCGTGAGGCTCGTGGGCGCGCCCGGAACGGTGAGATCGTCGGTGGTCGCCTGGACGACCCTCGACCACGGGCCCTCGCCTGCCGCGTTGATCGCTGCAACGCGGTAATGACGGGTGGTGCCGGCGCTCAGGCCGGTGTCGGTGTATGAGGTGGCCCTGGAATTCCTCACGCGCCGCGTCCACCCGCCGGTTCCCGTGCTCGACCACTCGATCCAGTAGCCGGTGACCGGGCCCCCGCCCGTGGGGGCGGTCCAGTCGAGCTCGATCCTCGACGTTCCCTGAGCTCGGGCCGTGAGGCCCGTCGGTCTCCCCGGAGGGCGGCTCGTCGTGGCCTGCGCCTCCTCCGACCAGTCGCCCTGTCCATGCCGGTTGATCGCCGCGACTCGGTAATGCCGGGTGGTGCCGGGTGAGAGACCCTCGTCCCTGTAACCGGTAGCTCGATGGTTGCGTTCGAGGACATCCCAGATGACGCCGTTGGCCGACCACTCGATCCAGTAGCCCGTGACCGCCGCGCCTCCCGCATCGCTCGGTGCCCGCCAGTCCAACTCGATCACCGACGCGCCGTCGGCGTTGGCGGTCAGGTCGCGGGGCGGTCCCGGCGTCCCGGCGTCCGTCGTGGCGCTCACCGGGGGAGAGGTCCAGGGCCCGAAGCCGTTGGCGTTCCTTGCCCTGACCCGGTAGTGGCGGGTCGTGCCCACCGGGAGCCCCGTGTGCCGGAACGAGGTCTGGCTCGCGGTTTGGGGCGAGCCCCAGCTTATGCCGCCATCAGCGGACACTTGAACCTCGTAGGTGAACGCGCTCCCGGCGGGCGAGGACGGCGCGTCCCAATCCAGGTTGATGATGGTGGGTCCGGCCGCGACCGCCGTGAGATTGAGTGGTACCGAAGGCGTCCCCGTGCTCCCTGTGGTGACGGTCACGAACTCCGGGATTCCCGCGCCGTTGGCGTTTACGGCTCTGACCCGGAAAGTAGTGCTGGCAACGCCCGGCGTCACCGCGCCCACATGGCCGGTCGCGGTGGCGGGCTTATCCGCCAACCGAGTCCACTCTCCGCTGTCCGCGGACACGTCGATCTCGTAGCCGGTGATCGCGCTCCCGCCGTTCGAGGTCGGTGCGTTCCAGGTGAGGGTGGCGATCAAGCCGGCTATGGTTGCCCTTAGATTGAGTGGTGCCGAAGGCGTCTCCGTGCTCCCCGTTGTGGTGGTCGAGGCCACGTTCGAGTAGCCGCTCGTCCCCTCATCGTTGATCGCAGCGACGCGATAGAACAGGGTGGTGCCTGGACTGAGACCGCGATGCGTGTAGCCGTTGGTCACACCAGTATCGTCCTCGATGGTGATCCAGCCCGTAAGACCGTTGGTGGACGCCTCGATCAGGTAGCCGGTGATCGCACTCCCGCCGTCATCGGGCTCCTCCCAGCGGAGAAAGATGGCGGTGGAGCTGAGGCGCGTCGCCGTCAGGTTCTGCGGCGGCGCAGGTACCGTGGGCTGAACCTGAGCCGCGACGGCGGCCGCTCCGGACGGCCCCCACCACGCCACCGCGGTGGCAACCATGAGGAAGCGGGCCAGCGGGCCCAGTGTGTTCCGAATCATCCTGCCGTCTCCTTCCGCGCGGTGGAAAAGACGTTGCGCGTCTGTGTGTGAAATCCATCTGGATTGGCTGGCGAGCCTTCGCCCCGACCCCCCCCCGTGGTCCCCTCATCGCCGCCACGCCGCCGCATCCGGCAGTCCGCGGCTGAACAGCACCTCGAGCTCCGGTCCCGCCCCGGACCGCTCCGCCGCGCCCATCGCGGCCCGCGCCGGAAGCGGCACCTCGCGCAGAAAGCCCCGCACCCGGCCGGTGCGCGGGTCGCGCAGGATGGCCATCGGGATGTCGCTGTCGGCGTTCAGAGCGAACGTTCCGCCGGGGCCGGCGAGGGCGATGCCGGTCAGTTCGCCGGCCCAGCCGACCTCCGCCGGCAGCACGAACGCAAAGCTGGAGCCACCGTCGCCGTCGGCCGCGCGGGGCATCGCGAAGCGGAACGAGAAGAGCTCGGTCCCGCCCGCGGTCCGGCCCGTCAGCGTGTACGCGCCGGCCGAGTCCGGGAGCGCCGGCGGCGCCTCGACCACGAAGACCGGGTTCAGGAACGGCGCGCCGTCGGCGTCCGCACCGCCCCACAGCAGGAGCGACCTCGCCGAGGCGGCCGGAACCACCGCCGCGTGCGCCTCGAACAGCCGGTAGCGAAGCGCGTTGGCGAAGTGGTAGTCGCTGATCCCGTCGGGTGGACCGCAGTACGTCATCAGGTCTGGGATCGAGGGACGCACCAGTTCACCGCGCGCGAAGTCGTAGCCCCAGGCGCCGGCCGATCCGTCCGGGTGGGGGAATGAGGGGTCCGGGTCGCCCGCGCCCCCGCACGGCGCGTGGCTGAGACCCAGGTTGTGGCCGAGTTCGTGCGCGATGGTGCCCGACTGGGGGATCGAGAAGCCCGCCCGGCCGGGAAGGAACGCCGTCCCGGAAGGCCCCGTCACCGGGCCCGCCATCGTGCCCAGGTAGTGGCCGCCCCCGCCCTCCAGCGCGCGGATCGCCTCCGTCTCCTCCATCAGGCGGCGAGCGTCGTTGCTCGAGCTCAGCACGGGCTCGTGCGCCGTCACCTCGAGCGCGCCCACCGGGAGAAGCGCGCGCACGTCCGCGAGGAGCGCGTCGGCCTCCGGGTCCGCCGCCATCTCCCGGACCGTGTCCAGGATCGAGGAGTCCGGCGCCTGCGCCCACAGGAACGGAACGACCGTCAGCTCGAGCGGCGGCAGGGCCCGCACGTCGACCGCCAGCCGCCCGGTCGCGGGGATCCGCCGCGCGACGCCCAGCGCGGGATCGAGCGTCTCGTCCGGGTCGACCTCGACGACCATCTCGAGACCGGGCCTCACCACGCTCCCCGGGATCTCGGCGCTGGCCGACGTGGCGAGCGAGCCCTCGTCGACCCGTTCCGGGATCGCTACGGTTTTGCCCGGAACGTACTCCACGTGTGTCTCCCGGCCGTCGACGAAGAACCGGGCCCGAACCGCCGGAACGCCGGCGCCCGCGGCCCGCGCCGCCGTCGGGAACACGCGCAGCAGCGCCCGCGCGCCCGCGACCAGCGGGACCGGAAACGCGCGCGACTGCACCGCCTGCACCAGGTACGCTGCCGGCGCCTCCCGTTCGGCGCAGGGCGCGACGCGGCGCGTGTGGACCCCATCGAGCCACGCTGCGAAGGCGGGGTCCGCGGGCGCGCACAACGCCGTGCCTCCGGCCAGGAGCCGCTCGAGCCGGCCGAGCGACGTCAGTTCGGTGGGCAATGGCCCCGCCAGCCGGGGGTTGTCCGTGAGCCCCAACCCGCGCAGGCTTGCGAGGCCACCGAGTTCGGATGGCAGCAGGCCCGACAGATCGTTGTTCTCGACCCGCAGTTCCTCCAGGGCCGGGAGGTCGCCAAGCTCCGGCGGAATCGGTCCGGAGAGCGCGTTGCCGTCGAGCGCCAGGTGTGTGAGGCCGGACAGGCCGGCGAACTCCGGCGGGATGGCACCCGTGAGGCCGTTGTCGCTGAACTGCAGGTATTCCAGGTGCGTCAGATCGCCGAGCTCGGGCGGCAGCCGACCCGCCAGCCCGTTGTCCCAAAGCCGCAGTTCGACAACCCGCCCCTGGTCGTCCACTTCGACCCCGCGCCACTCGCCGAGCGGAGTCTCGGTGAGCCAGTTCCGCGAGTCGATCCAGTCGCGCCCGCCCGTCGCGTCGTGGAGCATCTCGAGGATTTCCCGGTCCGTGGCGGGCGCGCACTCCGCCCCGGTGCGCCGCACCACGGCGATGGCGTCCAGCCACACCCGGAACGCCTCGTCCGCCGGGGCGCACAATTCCGTGCCGGCGTAGTCCAGCTCGCCCAGCGGCAGATCGAGCAGGGTGCGCGGCAACCGTCCGGACAGCGCGTTGTCGCCGACGCGCAGCGCCGTCAGCGCCGCCAGGTCGCCCAGACCTGCCGGTAGCCGCCCCGCGAGCCCGTTGCCGGCCAGGTCGAGGGTCGCGACGCGGCCCAGGGAGTCGGTCTCGACCCCGTGCCACCCCGCGAGCGCCGCGCCGTGCAGCCAGCCCTCCGAGTCGGCCCAGGCCTCGCCGCCCGCCGCCGCGTGCAGCGCGGCCAGCGCCGCCCGGTCCGCCTCGTTGCAGAACGGGCCTCCCCCGAGTTCCCCGATCCCGTCCAGCCAGGCCGTGAACTCGGCGGTGCCCGGCGCGCAGAGACCGTCGTTCCGCTCGAAACGGAGGCGCACCAGCCCGCCGATCCGCACGAGGCTCCGCGGGAGCGCGCCCGTCAGTGCGTTGCCGTCGAGGTGCAGGAACTCCAGGCGCCTGAGACCGCCCAGCTCCGCGGGGACCGGACCGTCGAGCGCGTTCCCGCTCAGCGAAAGCCCCCTCAGGTGCGCGAGGCTCCCCAGCTCCGGTGGGATCGGACCTTCGAGCCGGTTGCCGTCGAGCCACAGCCCCTCCAGACCGGCGAGGGCGCCCAACTCCGGAGGAACCGGACCGTCGAGCGCGTTCCCGCTCAGGCTCAGCGATGTCAGGCCCGCGAGACGCCCCAGTTCCAGAGGGATCGGACCCTGGAGCCGGTTGCCGTCGAGCCACAGCTCTTCGAGGTCGTCGAGATTCCCCAGCTCCGGAGGGATCGGACCCGACAGCGCGTTGGCACGCAGGTTCAGCGACGTCAAGCCCGCGAGACGCCCGAGCTCGCGCGGGATCGGGCCCCGCAGGCCGTGCGACACCCACTCTCCGGTCTCCCCGTCCTGGTGGCCGCCGAGGTCCAGGCGGACGACCTGGCCGAACGCGTCCGTCTCCACCCCGCGCCACTCGCCCAGCGGTCCGTCGCCCAGCCAGTTCTCGTCGTCGGCCCAGTTCGGTCCGTCCGTCGCCGCGTGCAGCGCGGCCAGCGCCGCCCGGTCCCCATGCTCCACCGCCACCGTCACCGTTGCCGTACCCGCGGCCGCGCCGACCGTCGCCGTGACCGTGGTCGTCCCGTTGCCGGTCGCCGCCACCAGCCCCGACGCGCCGACCGTCGCGACCTCGGGGCGCACGCTCGTCCAGATCACCGCCACCTGGGACATCGCCCGCCCGTTGCCGTCGAGCACGCGCGCGTTCAACTGCACGGTCGCGTCCGGCGCCGTGAGCGCCGCGACCGCGGGCGTGACCGTCACGCTGGCCGCGCGAAGCGTCTCGGGCGGAGGGCGCGTGGCGTCGTCGCCGCACGCCGACGCCCACGCCGCGGCCGCGCAGATCGCTAACCACGGGACGCGAATCCGTGTGCGGTCGTTCGGGGCGCCGTCGCCCGCGGCCCGGGGTTTCGCTCGGTGGACCGCCCGGGGCCAGGTTGTTGTCGCCATTGCTGAATACGGAGCAACCCCCCCACCCGGCGAACCGGACGGGGGGGTGCTGCTGCCATCGGTCAGGCCGATGGGGTTGGAGGGTTGGTTAGCTATCGACTAACGGCCGCCGGGGTGCCCTTCGTCCATGCTGCGCCGGTCACCCTGGTATCGACGCGAACGTGGGCCACCGCCACCAAGTCATCTCGGGCGACTGCGGCGCTCATTCCGTCCTCGTCCACCCAAACTGCGTCGTCGGTAGCGCTGGCGAGGTTGACCGCTGCCGAACTCCACCTGCCCCAGCCAAATGTGAACCTGTCACTATCTGTCGTGGCCCTCGTTAGGTCGGGTGCCTCAAGCCCTGGGGTGCCAAAGACGAGCCATCGCCCATCGACACTCAGGAGGATACGGTGCTCCAACCCCGGGCTACCGTCTCCTTCCCAGGTAACCGTGAGGTTGTACGCCTGTCCGGTGCCGACATCCCCCGCGATCGCGACCTTAGGCTTGACGTCCCTGGCACCCGACGCCACAGCGGCAAGCTCCATTTTGGCACTGGCGACTGGAGCGGCGGTGGCTGTTTCGTCTGTCGCTACCGCTACGACGCTGACCGTGATGTCTCTCTTGCCGTAGTTGCCCAAGGCGGTGGCAGGGATAGTGACCGTAGTCGTCCGCTTGTGCGTAACGGTGGTACCGTCGGCCACGCCGGTCCGTTCTTGAGCCCGGTCGGCCGAGGGCGGCGTGGTCGCGAGGGTGGGGGTCCCAACGGTTCCGCCCACGGTGATGGCAGCATCATCTGCGACGGAGTACGAGGTCGGGGTGCCGGCGTCAGCAGCATTTCTGGTGTCGTACTCCCACTTCACCACGAAGGTGTTCGTGGTTTCTCCCCTGACGAGAGCGAAACCACGGGTGTCGATGTCCGGTACGATGGCGGGGGTCGTCGTGGTGAGTTCAACGATGTCCTCTAGCTCGCCCCGCGTGACGCCCGTGATCCGGGGCTGGACGCTATGTCCGCTGAACGTGCCGAACTGCAACACCTGACCGGGGATGACGGCGATCGAACCGTTCGGTCTGTTTGCCGGCGGATCGAACCAATCATACATCCGCGAGTTATGCGCGTTAGCCCCCTCATCAGGATCGTTCAGATCAGCCCTGGTGGTCTCCCGAGGCTGGGCGTCGAGGTAGACGGTGCCGCTAAGGGTCGGCACGAAGACGCTGAACGTCCCGGTCTCCGTGGTTGTCACGGAATACAGGGTATCCGTCTTGGCCGCATCGTCGTATGCCGTGACCGTAACCTCGGCGCGGGGCCTGCCGCCTCCCGGAGCGGTCACCAGGCCAACAATCTCGGTGGCCGCGTAGCCTGTGAAATCGATGCCCGAGCTCCCGCCGGAGATGGCGGCGGCCTGGCGGCTGGCGGGTATGAAGTGATAGCCGTCCTTCGTCGGAGTCACGTCAACGAGCGGGTCATCGTTTGGCTGGATTTCGACGATCGCGGTGTAGTTGCCGTCGTCATCCGTCGTGACCTTCCCTGATCCCTGCCCTGATCCAGCGTTGAGCGGGGCCTTGTTGTCCACCTTGATCTCCACGCCCTTGATCCCTGCGCCGGTGCCGCTTTGCGTGACCGTGCCGGTGATCGCGACGGTGTTGTTCGCGCCGCTGAGCTGGAAGTCGAATCTCTTCGCCGTGTTCGCTTCGAACGTGGGGACGAAGGTTTTTGCGTTGTTGGTGGAGTCCGCCTTGGCCGCCGGGAATCCCGCCCTCTCCGTATTCACGAAGAGCTGGCGCCGCACGGCACTGATGCCGGACACGATGTAGCGGCCCAGGTCGTCGGTCGTGGCCGTCTGACCGTTCACGGTCACGGTCACGCCCTCAAGGCCGACGCCGAGCGTGTTCCGAACGAAGCCGAAGAGGGTGGCGGTCGACGGTGTGACCTCGATGCGGGCGTCGTCTGCAAGGGGGCTGAGCGCGCCGGCCGCCTCCGCGTCGCCCACCATGGCCATCCATCCATCCGGAATACCGAGCTCGTAGGCTCCAGACGCCATGGTACCGAAGTCGTGGAAGCTGCGCTCGTCGTGTGCCGTCGTCGGGTCGTTGCTCGACGCGGTGGTAAACTCCCGTCCGACACCCGCGAGATTCTTGCCCTCGACCGGTGACAGGCTGACCGTGATCCCCGATTGATACGTGCTGCTGGGGTCGGCCGAATTGAACCCGGCGCCCGACTTCCTGACTCTCATCTTCGACACGTTCGCGGTCACATCGTACGTGCTGACGACGGCGAACGAGCCGCACTTGCCGAAGTCCTGGCCGGTGGGCTCGGTCTCGGTCAGCGGGCAGAGCGTCACCGTGTGCCCCCAGCCGCCCATCGCGCCGAACGCACCGCCCATCACGCCGTTCTCGTCCATGTTGCGGTAGGCGTCGAGTTCCGGCTTGTCCAGCAGCATGTAGCCGTCCGCGGCGCTCGCCCGGACGACGATGTCCATGTCCGCCGGCAGGTGGGAGAAGGTGTGTACGCCCCTGCCGCCGCTCGAGTTCGCCCTGGCATCCCAATCGTCGTTCGAGATCGGGCTTGTGAACCTGCCGCCGCTCCCGCTCGCCTGCCGGACCTCGAGATCGACCAGCGACGCCCTGATGTCGCCGCCCAGGACGTTGCCCGTGAAGCCGCGGACCTGGTCGCGCTCGTGGTGCACGTAGACCTTCAGCGTCTGCGTCGTGTAGCTCACCACGATCGGGTCGGCGTCCATGGCGCCAGCCACCTTGAGGCCGGTGTGCGTGTACCCGCCGCCGGACGCCTCGTACATCTCGCCGCCGTCCAGATCGTCGTCCTGGTCGTCGGCGACCGTGAACGTGAAGCTTGCCGGGACCGACTCAACGGTTGTCGTGAACGGCACGCTGCCGTCGGCATCCAGCGCCGTCGGCGCGCCCGCGACCGGGGCATCGCCCATCATGACGCTGATCGCCCAGCCGCCGAGCGCTTCGCCGCCGCCGTAGTCGGTCGAGACCGTGGCGCCGCTGACGTTCACGTTGACGTTCAGGTTGACGATGTCGTTTTCGTTGGAGCCCTCGGTCGTAAACGACTGCGGATCCCAGGAGACGGCCGTCCTAGCGTCCGGGTCGGACTTGTAGTCGGCGGCGGAGACGCTCGCGTTGACCATGTTCCCGCTGGTCATGTTGCGCGCGACCTTGATCGACACCGAGCCGTCGTCGCCAGTCCTGTCGCTGCCCACGTTGGCGCCGTTCGCACCGTAGAGCGTGACGGAGGCGCCGGGAAGCGGGTCGCCCATGTCGTCGCCGCTCCTCAGCGACACCGTGAAGTTGACCGTCGTGTGCGTGATGTCGAACGGAACGGCCTGCGACTTGCTCTCGCCGACTCCGAGGTCGAGGGTGTAGCCCGTCCCCGGTCCGCCGTACCTGACGTCGTTGGCCGCGAGCGCGGCTACAACCCTGGGGTCGTCGGTCAGCACGGCCAACTGGTAGGAGCCGGAGCGCAGGCGGGGGAAGGAGAACGCGCCGGTGTCATTGGTGGCGGTCGTTTGCTGCTCGTTGACGCCCCCCAGGCCCACCAGCACCACCGGAACACCGGCTGCCGGCAACGGGTGCTCGCCCGCATCCCTCATGTCGTTCTTGTCCAGCTCGTCGAGGAACAGCTGACCGCCAATGCTCGCGGTGCGCGCATGCGCGCCCGTGAAGTTCACGATCTGCGCATCGTCGTCGCCGACCTTCCTGTCCTGGCTCATCGACTCGAACACGTAGGCGGGGTCGTCGACCGCGATCGTGACCGTGTAGTCGCCCGCCGCCAGACCCGGGAAGAGGTATTGGCCGCTCGCGTCGGTGGTCGTGGTGTCGTCGGCCGCGCCCGAAAGCGTCACCGCGATGTCGCCGAGCCCCATGCCCTCGACGCTCACCTGGCCACTGATGCCGGAGGTGCGGAGCAGGACACCGGAGAAGTCGATCGTCCGGATGTCGTCCAAATCCACGCTCACGTCCCGCGACGTCAGCGCAAACTCATAGTCCCGGGTGTCGAAGTCGGAGATCGAGACCGTGTAATCGCCGGGGCGCAGGTCCTCAAACTCGTACTCGCGGTCGGTCTCCTGGACAAAAACCTCGTCGGCCGGGCCGCCGGTCAGCGTCACCGTAACGCCACCCTTGATGAGACGCTCGCCCGGGATAGACACCTCGCCCCTGATTATGGAAGTGCGGATGAAGTGGCCCGTGAAATCGGCGCTGCCGACCCCGCCCACCTCGACCTCGACCTCAAGGCTCACCGTCTCGAAGGAGACGTCCTCCGGGAAATCGCTGATCGTGACCGTGTAGGTGCCGGCGCGGAGTCCGGGGAACACGAAGCCGCCGTCCTCGGCGGTCTCCTCGGTCTCGCCCATGGCGTGCTCGCCGCCGAGCGTGACGGTCACGCCGGCCAGCGTCTCGGGCTGGCCGTCGCCGCCGCTCATCATCGCGTCGGCCGCAACCACGTTGCCGACCACCGCCGAGGAGCGGATGTACTCACCGGCGAAGTTGAGTTGCACGTTCTGACCATCGCTCGCGATGGTCGCGGACTGCGTCACCTGGGCGAACGTCGCATCCTCGGGGAAGCCGCTGATGGTGACCGTGTAGGTCCCGGCTTCGACGCCCGAGAAGGCGAAGCTGCCCCCCGAACCCGTCGTCGTGGTCGCACCGGAGGAAAGGGTGGCGGTGATGCCGGCGGCAGCCGTCCCGTCAATTGTTACCGTCCCGGAGATGCTTCCCACGGGAGTCGGCGGGGGCGGGGGCTCCACCGGCGGTGGAGTGCCCTCGTCGCAGGCGGTGATGGTCAGGACCGCGACAAGCGCAGCCACTGTGAACTTTCTCCAACGATCCATGGTTTCTCCCTCGTTTTGGAGGTTTGACTCATCGGGCGAAATCGTCCGCGTGGGGGGTCTTAGGGCAAGACCGGTGCCAAACGCCGGCAGCCCAACGTTCGAGCGCCCGAGCCGGTTATGGGGCTCTACCCATGCGTTTCGGGGCGTCTCGCATACAGAATTCTGACGAAGGCATCAGGTTTCCGTGGGGCACCCGACCAGTCTCGGAGGCCCCTGGGCTGGGTCGGGCTTCGGTAGACGATCCCGGCTTCCGACATCCTTTGGGGCGCCCTGCCGTGAGGATTGTAACGGTGACGATTCCGGCATTCGCGTCCGCCGACCGGGACGACGCGATTCACGGTTCCGCGACCGGCCCCGAAGCCGAGGCTTCGGCGACTGCGGTCTCCCCGTGCGTTCGGGGCCGTGGCCCCCGGTTCCGGCGTACCTCGCGCCGTACCGCAAGAGGCTCTGCGCCGCATTCACGGCACTACCTGTATTGTAGCCACATTTCGCGCACGCGAAAGGCCGGTTTCCGAGTCCGCGCATGTCCTCGTTCCGGTGACCGCAGCTGGAGCAGACCTGCGAGCGGGCAAACGAGGTGCTGACTTCCGTCACGGTCCGGCCGTGCCACTCGGCTTTGTACCGGATCTGGCGAAGGAACTCGCCCAGGCCGGAGTTCGCCAGCGCCTTTGCCAAGCGCGGATCGCCCATCATCTCGCGGATCGGCAATGCCTCGATCGTGATGTGCCCGGCGGCCTCGACGATCGCCGTTGTGGCCTTGTGAATCGCATCGAGCCGCTGATGACGGACCCTTCGGTGTAGGACCGCCATGCTGCGCTTCGCCTTCGCGCGTCGATTGCTGTCCCGCTTGCATCGCGCAACGGACCTCTGGAGCCGCTTGAGACGCTTCTCCGCGCGGCCCAGCCACTTTTCGGAACGGACGACGGTGACTTGCCCGCGCGAGTCGCAAATGGTTGCCAGGTCGTTGATGCCCAGGGCCACGCCGACGGCGTCCGCAGCGGGCACCGCCTCGGCAAGCGGCCCGCACTCGAAAACGCACGACAGCATCCAGCACCCGGCATCCATCCGGACGCGACCGGACAGCAGGCCGCGCGTCGCGCGGCGCTTGCCCCCAGGCAGCCGGCAGGAAGGCAGGCTCCCGCCCCGCCACCGCATCCAGCCGAATCTCGGGAGCCGGACACGGCTGCCGTCGAAGCGCAGGACCTCGTTGTGCATGTAGATGCCAGGAGGGTTTCCCCGCTTCTTGAACGCGGGGAGCCCGGCCTTGCGTCCGGCTTCGAGCCCCAGGTGCCAGTGCCGGTAGGCATCGCCCACTTCGCGCGCAATCCGGTAAACGGCGTTACTGGGATAGATGCGGCCGGTGGCCCGGTTCCACTGGCCTGCGAACACTTCGCGCTCCTTGGCGGTCATGACCTTGCCGCGCTCCTCATGGTGCCGGATGCCGTGGGCGAGCAGCAGATTCCAGAGGCTTCGAAGAGCTTCGGCACACTGCTCCATCGCTTCGGCCTGAGTCCGGTTCGGATACAGGCGCACGCGAACGCCGACATGGCGGAGCGAGGGCTTCGTTCCCGTGGCCCCGGCCGCGGAGGTGGTCGGCGTTTCCCGCTGCCCGAGCAACCGGTCTTCGGCGGGAGCGGCGCGGGCGGAATCGTCAGGCGTCATTACGCCTCGCTTCCAGTCTGGTAAGCCGGTCGAGTTCGACCGGGAATGGTGCTTGTCGCCCCGTTGTAGGTCAACTGGGAAGCCAACTCGGCCGTCCGAATTCGTGTTAGTCTCGGCCCATTCGTTCCGGGGCCCGTCGGGCACCAAGTCATGGCTGTCCGTCCAGGTGATAAGCCCGAGATCGTCACCCGGAGTCTTGTCCGACGGCGAATGAGCCTGAACGCGGAGTCGGTTTCCAGCGGGGAGCCTGAAGTCCGGGGCGAAGAGATCATCGGAGGATGATCGTGACACTTCGCATCGAACGGATTCGCACCCTCGACCGGATCCGGGCCTTCCTGGAGGGCAACGAGCCGACGGACTTCGGGCTCACCAGACCGGCCCTCCGCCTACGCCTTCGTGCGCCGCACGCTGGTCCGCTTCGCGTACCACGGGCTCCGCAAGCCCGAGAAGGGGCTGGTGAAGCGGTACTTGGAGAAGGTGACGGGCTTGTCCAGGGCCCAGATCACCCGCCTCGTCGCCCAACACCGCCGCACCGGCCACATCCGCGATCGCCGCGGGAAGCCTCCGCCGAACGGGTTCGCGCGCCGATACACACCCCATGGCGCCGCCCTGCTGGCCGAGGTCGACGAGGCCTTCGGACAGCTCTCCGGTCCCGCCACCAAGGTGGTCCTGCGGCGGATGCACGAGGTCTACGGCGACGCGCGCTTCGAGCGCCTCGCCCACATCTTCAACGCCCGCATCTACAACCTTCGCAAGTCCCGGATCCACTGCACCGGCCGCCTCACCTTCCGCAAGTCCCGGTCCACGCCCGTCGCGATCAGAGTGTCCGCCGCACCAGCTCCCCCGCCCGGTACAGCCTCGCAAGTTCCTCCGCGTCCTTGCGGTCGTGCTTGCGCTGTTCTCCCGGACGTCGCGGAATCAGCGAGGGAGCCACGATCTCGCAGTCGTGGCCCCAGCCCCGGATCATCCGCTCGAGCACGTAGCCCGCACCGCTCGCCTCGTAGCAGGCGCGCACCTCATGCTCCCGGGCCAAACGGTCCAGCAGCCGCCTGAGTCCCCGAGGATCGTGCGACAGCCGCTTCACCAGCGTCGGCTCCCGCGCTCCCTCCGGCAGCACCGCGATCGTCACGCTGTCCTTGTGGACATCCATCCCGACGTACACCTTGGTCTTCAGCTTCTTCATGGGGCCGGTCTCCTGTTCCGGTTGCGACCTGAGCGTCGCATGTGGCTCTGGCACCTCCGCTCACCGTCGGCGCTAACCCACGATAAGCCGGCGGGGGCCGGCCCTTCCATATTTTCTAGTGGCAGAACGAAGTGGACGGGCACATGAGATTCGCGATCCAGGAGCTCGGTGTCACGCTGGCGAAACTTGAGAGCCGAGTCGTGGCCGGCTTCGATCAGCTGAACAGGCGCATCGCCGCCCTGGAATCGAGGGTGAACGCGCGTTTCGACGGAGCCGAGACCGGGGCCAAGAAGCGGGGCGCTGAGATCGTGAGCCGGATCGACGGCGTATCGCCCAAGTTCAAGCAGGTTCGCTACGCCCTCGACGAGCTCGGCGCGCAGCGTCGAGGCCGGGACGTGCGCTGCGCCGACTGCCACGAGCCTACGTGCGGGGTCTTCAACGTGCCGGACCTCCGGTCTCGAACGCTGGAGCGCCGAGACCGGCACCGGGACCGCTCCTCGTGATCCGCACTCCTTGCCACGTTACCAGAACGGACGACCGAGCGCGATGTTGATTCTCGGCCTGCGGCCCTCGGCAATGCTCGCGCCGCCGAGTAGTGCGCCGAGCAGCGTGTCGACGAGCAGCCCGGCCGAGAGGTTCGGGGCGAGATCGGCGTGCCTGGCCTCCGGGAGCGCAGTGCCGGTCTCGATCCAGCCGGTCTCGATCCAGGCACCGCCATGGATCGGGCCGCCCATGAAATCGGGCAACCGCCCGAACTGGTGCAGGTATCCCGTGCCGGCATACGCCGTGCGGACGCCGCGGAACTCGTCGCGCTCGAACGTGCTGAGGCGAAAGGGACCCCCGAGCGTCGACTGGTACAAGGGCACGAGCCGATCGTCGAACGCCTCGGTCCCGGCCAGCAGCAGAAAGACGCGGCCCCGCCCGCCGATGGGGAGGAACATGCTGCTCCTGATTCGGGCCTCCGCGAAGCCGGTAGACTGGCCCGCCGCGCTCGCCAAACGCCGTGCTTCGATCGCGATCCGAATGCCGCTGCGAGGCAGCAGCCAGTCGTCCTGCCCGTCGTACACGAACTTCACGCGCGCGCCGTGCTCCCGCCCGTCGATGTCCTGCAGGAGAGGAGTACCGTCATCAACGCGCGCGACAACGATGGCCGCTTCGTATCCGATGCGGAGTTCACCGGCGCGACCGAGGGCCACGCCAACGTCGGCCCCCGCACCCACGCGCCGCGTCCGGTAACTTGGCGATATCCCGTCCGTCTCTGCGGCGATCCACTGCCGACGGCTGTCGAAGCCGATGCGCGGCGCGAGGAAGACGGGCGATCCCGCGACGGGCAGATAGTAGTCGAGCAGTGCGTCCGGATCCGGCCCGATCGAAAGATCGAGCCTCAGTTCGGCTTCGCGGCTTCCGGCGTCCAGAACCGTGAACCGCGTTCCGACCGACGCCTCCCAGCCGGCGCCAGTGCGATCCTCGACCTCGAGCGCGAGATTCAGGAACGGGGGACCATGAGGTTTGTCGCGAGCCCGGATCGCGATCCCCGTGCGGTTGCCCTCCCGCGCCAAGCCGTATCCGAGACTCCCATACCGGCCACCGCCTGCAAGCCGAGTCAGGCGAAGCTCGAGTTCGTCCGGGTCCAGCGCGGTTCCGAGCACCGGCTCCACGGCTTGGACGATCTCCTCCGCTGAACGGCGATCCACGCCCGCTACCCGGACGAACCGAGGTTCGGCGGGCGGTGGAGGTCGGCGCGACCGGCGCGCCTCGACATGCCGCGCCCACTCGGCAGGCGACAGCGAGAGGTAGGCCAGCGACTCGCCGGCTTCGGCGGCTGCCCGGTATCCGATTGCCCGGATCGTGTCGAAGCGCCGCCAGTCGATCGCCGATATGTCTTGAACCGGTGGCGCAAGGATGTGATCGGCGTGGCGGCTCATCACGCTGCGGCTCCGCTCCGTCATCATGATCCCGATCGCCTGGCCCGCCACGTTGACGAGGGACCGCATGTCCTCACGGGTTGCGAGCGGAGCCCCGACGTTGACGGCGATGACGACATCCACGCCCATCCGGCTGACAACGTCGGCGGGCACGTTGTTGAGCAGGCCGCCGTCGGCGAGCAGAAGGCCGTCGCGCTCGACCGGGTGGAACACGCCGGGAATCGACATCGTGGCGCGAAGTGCGCTCGCCAGCGAACCGCTCCCGAGTTCCGCGACCGCCGCTCCCTCCAGGTCGGTGGCGACAGCGCGAAACGGGATCGGGAGGTCGTCGAAATCGATCGGGTCGACATGCGGCAGCGCCACCCGGCTCAACAGCAACTCGACTTCGTGGCCCGGGTCGAGGCTCTGCGCTACACGCGGGCCGTCACGCCAACCGAACTCCGGACGCACGGGATACCCGCGACGATCCTCCTTGCGCCGATACGACTTCAGCCCGTACTCGACATCGCCGCGAAACAACCGGTCCCAGTCGATGTCGGCCACCATGTCCCGAACTTCGAGCGCCGTTCGTCCCGCCGCGTAGCTGCCACCCACAAGCCCGCCCACGCTCGTGCCGGCGATCGCATCGACCGGAATCCTGTGCTCCTCAAGCCATTCGAGGACGCCTACGTGCGCGAGCCCGCGCGCTGCGCCGCCACCGAGCGCGAGCCCCACGCGAGGGCGGGTCGTCGGCTCCTGCGCCTGTGCCACGGGAGGACGCGCCGTCGCCACAACCAGCAACAGCAGCAAGCTCACGATGAAGACCAGGACCTCTCCGGCGTTCGGCCCGCCCCAGCCGCTGGCAGCCGCCTCTCGAGGCGATCCCGTCACGCGGCCCCCATTAGGGCCCGGTTCAGTTTCCTGATCCGGAACTGTTCTCTTCAATCCCGCACAGCATAGTCCCTCGATCTCTTGGAAGTGGTTCAACCGGTTGGTCAAGTTGCCCAACTGGATTTCCACGCGCTCAAGGCGGGCATCCGGAATGTCCTTCACTTCAGAGATGTTCATTGTCCCATCCCGCGCCGTCCTGCTCGTCCGTTCTCCGCGCCATCCAGTGCCTCCTCTCTCATCGACCCCGGATCGGTTGCTAATCTACTGTCCAGAGAAATCGGGGGCACTATACCCAACGTGACCCGCCTACCGGACTGGCGCTGCGATTGCCCCGCTACTCGCGCCGCATACACGGGACCGAGCGCGGCGTGGAGAACCGGAAAACAGGATTGCCCCCTACGCCGTGTCTCCGCCACCGATGGTCGGGATGACGAAGCCGCTCTGAATGGTCAGGTGCCGCGTCTTGGAGTCGTCCTCGTCTATCGAGGCGAGGCCGAGCGAGTAGAGGGCGTCGAGCCCCAGCCGGACGCTGCCGGCGAGAGGAAACTCGACGCCTCCGCCGAATGCCACGCCGAAGTCCAAGGTCTCGATGTCGAAGTCCGCGAAAGGCGGATCGACGCAAGGCGTGACGACGCTCAATCCCTCCAGAGTGCCCTCCACTTCGCACGAGAGTCGATAGGCCGCCCATGGGCCGGCCGTCACGCCGATGGAAACCCCGCCGCCGGACGTGCCGACCCTCGCCAAGGCCGAGAGTTGGACGTAGTCGAAGCCGAGCGTGATCTTGCCACCCTCGACGTTGCCGCTGCCGCCCTTCTGCGCGTACGCCCCGCCGAACCTCAGGCTCAACGCGTTGGACACCGGAACACCGAGTTCCATCCCCGCGACGAAGCCGGAAACGGATTCCTCCTCGACTCCCTCCTGCTCGATGGAGACGGTGCCGAAACCGACTCCGCCCTTCAAACCCAGGGTGGTCTGAGCGGTCGCAGGGGCCGCGATCAGCGCAAGACCGGCCAACACAACAAGCTTTCGCATAGCAGGCATTCTCACTTTGGTTGGGTCTAGGTGACCGAGGGACCGTAGCGTGGTCCCGCCGGATCGCGCACCAATCTAAACACTTGACCGACGGCCTGCCGAGCGTCCATCCGTCCCCCGGCAATGGGTCGTGGGCGATGCCAACGGCAACCCGGTCGAGGATGACGGGCTCCTCCTTCAGTTCCCGGGGCGGTAGGTCACCGAGAGCTTGAGGCGCCTGCCCTTGGGGCTGTGGGTGAAGGCGTCGTAGGACTGTTCCCAGTTGACCAGTGGCGGATCGGCGTCGAGAAGGTTGATCACCGACAGCGCGACATCGGTCGTGCTCGACGTGCGCCGCAGCAGACTGAGGTCCCAGCCCACGAACCGGTCGATGTGCTCGAAATCGGTGTCGGGGAACACTTCGTTCGTGTACCCGGAGACGGTGTTGAGGTAGTTGACCACGCTGTAGTCGCCCCAATGGTATCCCGCCGAGAAGCGGAGCTTCCACTGCGGCAGCGGGGGAGCGATGGGATTGCCCCAGTTGAGTTGGCCCGCCGCGTCCTGCGCGGCAAAAACCTCGGCCCCGTTGAGTTCGAGCGCCTTGACGAAGAACTCCCGTGTGTAGGTGCCGTCGGCCCCCAGCGAGAGGATGCCCCCGCCGACGGACAGGCGCGTGCTCGCGTGCAGGTCGATTCCCGACATCCGGATGCCCGGCCAGTTCACGTTCGTCACCCTGATCCGTTCCACGGCCGACACGTGGCAGGTTCCCGTCCCCGGCCCGTCGGGGCAGGTCACGAACTCCTGCACGGCGGCCCGCGAGGCCCCGCCCGCCGCGTACAGCCGGGTCACGCCCCCGAAGGGCACCTGGTCGATCACGTCGCGGAAGTCGTAGCTCCAGTAGTCGGCCGTGGCGCGAAACCGTGGAAGCTGCAAGGTCAGCCCCACGTTGTAGGTCAACGCGCGCTCGGGCACGAGCCGGCTGTTGCCGAACGCGTCCACCGCCTTGTAGATGCCCGCCTCGGATACGTATTCGAGCCCGGTGCTGCGGTCTTCGTTCAGGTCGTCCACGGAGGGCGTGCGGAAGGTCGTCTGGAGCGAGGCGCGCAGCGCCAGCGGGTCGGCCAACGCCACGCGGACGGCCAGCTTGGGATCGAAGCTGCTCACCGACCCGTGGAACTCGTAGTTGGCGGCGGCCTGGCCCTCCACCCTGTCGCCGAGTGTGAAGCGGCTCTCCGCGAAGAACCGGTTCACCATCTGGGCGTCCTGGTACTCGTAGTGCCCGGTGGTGAAGGTGAACGCCCCGGCCTTCTCGAGGCAGCTGCGGTCTCCCGGCACGGGGCACGGGTTGATCGACAGGTCGCCCGGCTGGTTGGGGGTCGCGGAAACGCCGAACCTGCGGAACTGATACCCGACGGCGTAGTCGAGCCCCTCCGTGACGGCCCCCTTGAGCATCGCGTCGGCGACGAACAGGTCCGCCGAACTGTCCAGATTCACCTCCTCGTTGATCCAGTCGATCAGTTCCGCGCTGTTCTCCAGTCCGGGCATGTAGTCCGGGTTCGGCTGGTCCCGGTATAGCGCGCCCGGCTGCGCCGATAGCCGGTGCGCGTTGCTGAACGGGTTGTAGTACCGGCAGTTGCCCTGGCCCGCCACAGCACCGTTGAGGGGGCCGAGCGCCATCCCGGACGGACTCGACGGGTCGACCACGACCGTCACTCCGCAATCCGGGCCTCCGAAGCCGCGGAACGCCAGAAACTTCCGGTAGGCGTACTCGGCCGGAAGGTTCGCGTTGCCGGAAGCCCGCGAATAGCTCGCGGACAACTCGATGGCCGCCCCGCCCAGCGACTCGATGCCGCGCTCCAGCGAGGCAGCGATCCGCTGAGTGCGGGACGCGCGCTCCAGCGTCCTCCCGGGTCCCGAGTTGCCGACGAGCCGCCCGTAGAAGTACCAGTCGTCCTCCAGACAGGCCTGTTGGCTCGCGAAACCGGCGCTCTGTCCATGGGCCCCGCAGAACGCCTGCCTGCCCGGATTCCCGGGTTCGATCACCTGGGCTCCGTTGTACGGAGAGATCGGCGGATAGGACGGGGTCGTGAACCACTCGGGAGTCGTGGCCTCGGCCCAGAGCGCCTCGACGTGGTAGCTCGAACGGTCCCCCATCTCTCCGTTGACCTCGGCGAAGCCTCGGAATTGGCGGGACGCCTGGAGCAGATTGTCCCACTGCTGGTAGCGGAAGCGGCAGGTCTCGCCCTCGCGGTGCCCCCCGAAGTCCGTGCAGCGGGGATCCACGAAGACGCCGCCCCAGCCTCCGAACTGGGCGTCCGAAAGGGCCGCGGTGAACTCTTCGATCGTCTCGTCGCCCGTCAACCTCGGGAAGAGGAACGCGCCGGGGTTGCCCGTATAGGAC
The DNA here is from genome assembly GCA_028819075.1 of Gammaproteobacteria bacterium. Taxonomy (NCBI): domain Bacteria; kingdom Pseudomonadati; phylum Pseudomonadota; class Gammaproteobacteria; species Gammaproteobacteria bacterium. The sequence continues at coordinate 27,218 of JAPPMM010000010.1, read as the reverse complement.
CAAGCCCCGCCGCCGGACGTGAAGGGACGCAGCGCCCAATCGCGATCCTCGGGGTGCAACTCCTGGCCGACCAGTGCCTCGGCGGAAACGACGGCGTGCGCGCCGTCTCCGAGCCGCTTGCCCCAAATCGCTCCCGCGTGCGTCTCCCCGGACCCGGCGAAGTACTCGTGCGAGCCCGACACCTCCAGCCCTTCAAAATCGCTGCGGGTCAGAAAGTTGGCCACGCCCGCCACGGCGTCCGAGCCGTAGACCGCCGACGCGCCCTCCTTCACCACCTCGATCCGGTCCAACGCGATCGACGGAAAGGCGTTCACGTCCACGAACCTCCCACCGGACAGCCGCGCCGGCAGGTACACTTGACGCCGCCCGTTGAGCAGCACGAGGGTGCGGGACGGCCCGATCCCCCTGAGGTTGACGCTGGCGACCGTCTCCGACACCGCTGCGGGGGGCCGGGTGTTGTACCAACCCTGGCGGTCTCCGAGGACCCCGGCGCTCGATCCGAGGTTGCGGAAGAAGTCCACGGCCTGTGGAGACCCCTGCTCCGCCAGCGTCCTCCGGCTCGAAACGGCCACCGCGTAGGGCAGTTGCACGAGCGACTCCGAGAACGCGGTGCCCGTCACCACCAGTTCCGCGAGACCCAGGACGGTTGTTGTCAGTCTGAGTTCGACGGTCGCAGCCGCATCCGCGTTCACGGTGACGCTCAGCGACAGGACCGCATAGCCCAGCCTCTCGGCACGGAGTTCGTGCGTGCCGACGGGAACGCCCGGCAGGGCGAACCGCCCGTTTCCGCTGGAGAGCACTCCGATCCCGAGCGCGGGCACGCTGATCTGCGCACTCGCCAGCGGCTCGCCGGTCTCCGCGTCTTCCACCGTGCCCGTAATGGTGCCCGTCTGCTGAGCCGACACCGGGGCCACCCAGGAGAGTCCCGCGGCCATCATGGCCAACGCGAACGTCAACACCTTGAAGCCCAGGCCGGAGCGGTCGGCTTCAAGAGTGGCGAGTCTCGCGGGATCCACGTTCAGCGCAGTTTCGGTTTCCATGTTCCGTCTCCTTGCCCCAAGGTCGTCGAGGTCCTTGTGTTCAATCTAATGACGGGGCTTCCGAGGCCGGAAGATGTTGCCAGAGCTTCCCGGAGGGAACCGCGCCATTCAGCCTAGTCCGCTGTTGAACGAGGCTGGGCCAAGTCGATATCTTTGGAGACACTGGTCAGGAACCAAGTCCCGTGGCTTCCGACCGGCAAGGTGCTCCGGCCCATGAACTACACAAGCACTGCGATGCCGGTCGACACCGTCACCATGGTGTCGTCCGGCGTCTCCCACCAGCCAACCGAGGTGTTCGGCGCTCCGGTCGGTGAGGACGAACAGCATCACTGCGCGCGGATCGGATTCGGCGGCGGCAAGGCCCTGGGTGGGGGTTGGCCCAGACCGGGTCAATCCGCGAACTCACGGTCGTGATGACGAGGAGGAAGGCTATGAGGAAGAATCAAAACGACGCACGGGTGGTTCTGGCCTCGTTTGCGTTCGCCTTGATGGCCGTCGGCTGCGATGACGGCGGGCTTCTGGGGCTGGCGGGCGATACGTACAATGCGGAGGGTGTGGCGGCGCTGGACCCAGAGTCCCCGGAACGTTGGCAGGTGGAGTACAACCGATTGCTCGCCGAAAACGCCGATGTGCTGCAACTCCACGGCTCCTGGTTCGATGAGAACAAGGAGGCTTGGTGGAACGAAGAGCCCTCGGAGTTCTTCCGAAGGTGGGAACTCCCCACACAGCGTTCGCGTTGCGGGAACGGGCAGGCTGCCGAGGACGCAATCGCCGCCATCGTCGCGGCAATAAGGGCGCGTACGGAGGGGGACACACCCCCGCTCGCTCAACTTACCGAGGCGATCGATGAGTATTTTGGCGTCTTCGGACGAGGTTGAGATACGCAAGAGGCTGCTTCGCTGGCGCGGATTTGCGCTCCGGACGACGCGTCCAACGCTCATCGACGCCCCTGGGGTCAGGGATGGGACACGGCCTCCGGCGAGTCGCCCTCAAGCGCTCGCCGTTGCTCGCAGGGGACCCTCGCTCCTTGCTCCAACGCCATGAACTTCCCGTTCCAGGTCGCACTCGTGCTCCACGAGTGTGCGACAGGGAAGGTCTATCGGATCCAACGGGACCGCCGGGGGCGGATAGAGCGCGTCCCAGCCGCGCACATTGAACGCTCCCCCGCCGATCCTGACTTCCACGATCCGGGGTTCTGGCCCGAACGTGAACTCGCCACGTTCGACAGCTGCCCGCACGTGATCCGCGATGTTCCGGCGCGTGATTCCCGCCGGTCCGTCCTGATGCTGGGGCTTCATCGTCCGATGCTCCTGTAGGTGTCTCCGTTGCGGATCAGCTCGACCGATTCCGAGGGGGATTATATACGATACTTGCCAAACCCGGATGAAACATGCCGGCCTTCGGGTCCGGGAAAATCCTGACCCGGTTCCGGCCCCATTCTCCGGCGCCGTAGGAGCGCCGACTTCGTTTCGTGCGTGCCATCGTTCGATTCCTCTCGTTCGATGGACTGCACGATCTGCGCGGACGAAGTATCGTGGAGAGAAGCCTTCTCCGCCAGCCGGTCGCCGCCCATGCGGGCCGCATCGCCGTTGGCGGGCGCTTGGTCGTGGATCCCGTCATCCCGGTGTCGTACCGGACATTCCCGAACGGGAACACGATGAACCCCAACGCACGCCAGCGGACTCATCGCTGCGAGCGCTCGGGAGCCGGACCTGCCGCAACAGCCGTCAAAGGTGTAGCTTCTGGTTTCAGGTTCGTGAGCTCGCTGGCTCGGGATCAGGACGGTCCCGCCGGGGATGGCCTCACCAAGCTTGACCGGAGGGAGGGGTGTTGGGCAGGCGTTGTCCGTATCTCGCCCTCCGTTAGCCCAACCGGTTCATCGCGAGTTTTGACTGGCACCCTACACTCCGGAAAGAGGTGAATCGCACGTCGGTCCGAGTCAGGACGGAGCCCGTGGACATCGTCGCGCGCATCCCGGTCGAAACATCGGTGGTCATCCAGACACCGGATCTGCGTTGGTATTCCTCTTCGAGGGACCGATGGAGGAGTTGAACAGTCGCGCGCCGACCGCCGAACTGGTGGGGTATCCGGTCTTTCGGGTTAGGTCCAGGACCGTGACGACCGATCCAAGCTGGGCTTGGTGCGAAGAAGGTTCGTCGGTGCTCGCCGTGTCTTGGTGAGCCGACGAGCGCGATGCGCGCATCGCGGTGTGAACCCGTCCGGACGCCCGACGGAGCAAACTGCAAGACTCAACTCGAACGGCCAGCCTCCAGGATGTTGAAGAAACGCTTCCCCCCGCCTGCCTCGCCATCGAGCGACAAGAGTTCGATCATCGGCCCGGGGATGTCCGTGGTCGGCGACTGCAAGACCACGGGCGCGATTCACGTCGAAGGCCGAGTCGAAGGAGATATGGAAGCCGGAGCGGCTGTTGTCGTCGGCAAGAACGGCGTGGTTCGAGGCAATGTCTCCGCCGAGGACGCCGTGGTCTCGGGGCGTGTCGAGGGGAATCTGACGGTCTCTTCGCGGCTGAAGATGCGAGCCACCGGTCGCGTGGAGGGTGATGTCGACGCTCAACGGATCGTGATGGAGGATGGCGCGGTGATCGACGGGACCCTGAAGATGGGAAGCTGATCGGGCCTCGAAGTCCGTCCTTCCCCGATGGGACGCCGGTGTCGGTCCAAGGGTCTGCATCGGTGGTTGAGGTGCATGTGCATGGATTTCGCCCTTCCGCCGGACACCCGCCGGTTCCGCATGTCGCGGGCCACCTTGCAGTTGCGCCACGGCAGCGGGATCGCCGGTGCCGATCCGGGCCATGAGGCCGTGTCGGGGAGCGACCCTGTGCCACGCCGCAGAGGGCCTGAACTGGAAGCGGCTGGACCACTGGTCGACGGACGCGGCGCTGAGCAGTTGGTACGGAGTCAACACCGATTGGGAGGTGCAGGTGATGGCGCTGAATCTAGGCGGCAAGGACCTGAGCGGGCCGATCCCGCGCCGGAGATCCGCAACCTCACGGCGCTCTATAATCTGCACCTCCAGCGCAACGCCCTGAGCGGTCCAATCCGCCTTGAGATGGCGAACCTCGCGGCCCTGAAATGGCTGGAGCCTTTCCGAGAACCCCGGCCTTTATACGCCCGATGATTCCAACTCTTGGCTTGGCTCGCCGCGCCGAACGTGTATCCGCCTCCACGCTGCGCGGGCGGCGGGTGAAGCTCGTGTAGGCCTAGCACCTGCGAGATACGCCGCCCGTCTGGACGCTTGGCGTGGGGGTCCAACATCAACGAACCGGACGATGCTGGACGGATCGCGTTCAAAAGCAAGTCCAAGGGTTCGCGCGCACCTGCGCCTTCCTCACCTTGTCCCTCCGCTACAACAAGGGAGGTTGGGCGAGTTGTTCCGCCGGGGCTTGGGGCAAGGGACGCGAGAAGGGCGTTGCACCTCTTCGGTGTGCGGACCTGTCGGGCTGAGTCGATTTCGCTGGCCCGTCTCCGCAGCGGCACCTGCACACGGGCGCAATCGACGAGCTTCCCGGATCGTCACCACGAGAAGCCGACCGTGTCATCCGCGTTCCCGCAGGAGTCCTCCACCGATGACTTGGCACCCTCCGGTGCCTTGGGTCACGACCGCATACGTCCGCGCAAACGTGGAGTGCCGATGCGCACTCCGGCGCTTTCGACGTGCGCACCGACAGGACGGTTGAAGCCCATGCAGGCGAATGTCTTGCGCCCTGCGTCCCAAGCGGTCGGGGCCGCAAGGAACGAGAGGGCTGATCTGGGATCGACCTAAAGGGTCGCTGCCAGGATCCCTAGCGGGAAGGCACCCTGCAATGGCTCGGCGTCGACAACGTCGCCGGCCATCCCCGGCATTCGCAAGACGCCAAGTCCGCGGCGGTGGACGGCGAACCCCAGAACGGGCGTCTCGGTGACCGAGATCACCCCCGTCTTGTGCGAAGTTAAGACCGGGCGTGTTCTCAGATCTGCTGTCCGTCGTCAAGAACTTGACCACGGCCACGATGCCGGGCACAGCCATCCTCGGGAGATGCTGCATGGCCGTGGCCTCGATCTCGCCCGCCTCCACGCTCCGTACACCCTCGCAGCAGCAGCCGAGGGCGGCGTGGTCCGTCCCAGGCCAGCGTTGGCCGCGTGGAACATGCATGACGCGACAGCCGTCAGCCGAGCGGGAAGACGAAGCCCGCCTGGACCGCCACTAACCTCGTCCGTTCGTCGCCCGACTGCTCCCTCAGGCCCCGGTAGTAGATCCCCTCCATGCCAACACTCGCACCGGAACTGCCGGGCAACGCCATCTCCACCCCTGCGCCCATGGCGACTCCGGCGTCGCCCACCCCGCACGCGACCGCCAGATCGCCTTTGATTCCGCACGACAACTGCTTCCCGACCCAAGGGCCAAGGAGGACGACCAAGGACTGCGGACCAGATGTCCGGGCGCGCAACAGCGCCGAGAACTGAAGGTAGCTCGTCGAGAGGGTCCGGCCGCGGTCGGGCTCTCCGTCGGCGTCCCTTCCAGACCCCGCACCCCCCTTCTGGGCGTAGGCGGCACCGATCCGAAGACCGAGAGCACCGCTGGAGTTGGGGACCGGGAGGTCGACGTCGGCTCCGAGGATGAGCCCCCGAACCGCGTCGGTTGCGCCACCTGGACAATCCGTCTCTGGCGGACACGGATCGTAATCGATGTGGCCGGGAACGGCGAAGCTCGCGTTGCCCACCCCGAGTCGGACGCCGACATCTTTCTGGGCGGCCGCGGCCAGCGGAGTCGGGAACAGGATCAGCACAAGCACGATTCGGCCCATTCGGTTCTCCTCCTGGTGGTGGCGGTGCCTCGGGATCTGGCCTTGTCAACAGCAACTCGTCCAGTTCCGGATCGAAGCCATACGGAACCGTGGCGACGGAGGTTCCGCCAGCGCTGGCCGATCCGTGCCTCGACCGGCAACGGATCAATCGGACAACGGTGCTCGCGCAACCGTGATGCGCCTTGGCTGGGGTCTCCGTTTCGCTTGCATGTCCCCGACCCTTGGCGCATGTTTGCACCTTGCTCGCTGCCTGGAGATGCCGCGTCGGCCAACTGCCGACCACAAGGGGAAATCGGCTGTCGGGACTCGGTCCGCCAGACCATGGTTTGCTGATTCGCACGGAGAGGCGGGGATGTCGGAAGACCGGAACCGAGTCCAGCGGATCGGCACGACCCGGTTCAGGGATGTGCATCCCGTATTCGGCTTTCTGTTCGGTGCCTGGGTGCTCCTTTGGATCGCTTCCGAGTTGTTCGCCCATCCGATGGACGACTGGTTCGAACGGGTGGCCGGTGGCTGGCTGGAGCGCTCGTTCGGTTTTCCACGTTCCTCCGGCGATGGCTGGATCAGGCTGGCGCTGATGCTCTGGCTCCTGGTTTTGGCGCTGGTCGGCTTGCGGTGGGGTTTGAAGGCGGACGGGAGCGGGCGCGGCGCGTTCTCGACGATGCTCCGCACAGTCTTGGCCAAGATGGGGCCGTGGGCGACGGTCAGCCTCGGCGGCGCGATCGGTCCGGCGCTCGGCCTCCGCATCGCGTCGCTGCCGTTCCTGCTGGCGGGTTACGACTCCGACTTCTTCACGTTCGGCCCGTGGTGCCTGCTGTCTGGGGGCGTCGTGGTCTGGCTGGCCCCTCACTTTCGAATCCGACCACCACCCGGACGTTGATGCGCCAACCAAGACGCACTCGCTGCCCTTCCCGCAGGGATTGATAGACGGGGCCGCAGCGGAGGGTGTCCGGGAATGCACATCCCAACCATCCGCGGATGCGCGCACTGGGCATCGAGGGCGTGACGCGCAGACGCTTCAAGACGGGCACGACGAAGCGGGAGGCCGGCGCGAAGGACCTGGTGAACCGGGACTTCTCGGCCGAAGGCCCCGACGAGCTCTGGGTCGCCGACATCGCGCGGGGCGCGCAGGGGCTGGCTGGCTGTACCTCGCCGTGGTGCTCAATGCGTGGAGCCGGCGGATCGTTGGCTGGGCGATGGCGTCCCGGATGTCGGCCGAGCTGGTGGGCGACGCCACCAGCCAACCGAGGTGTTCGGCGCTCTGATGGGTGAGGACGAACAGCATCACTGTGCTCGGAACGGATTCGGCGGCGGCAAGGCCCTGGATTGCGGCGGGTGGGTCACGGGTCCCGACACGCCGTGCCGAGTCCACTGCCACCGCTGGGCGACGGTGAGGGTCTTCCAGCGAGCGCCACCCGCTCGCCGGACTACGACTTGGTCATCGTGAGCACGGGTCCGGGCAGCCTGCTGCTATCGCTCGCGCGCGCACGGACGCTCGCCGTGCCCTCCTGGAAGCGAATCTCACGTCTTCGAGACGAATGACGGCTTCCGCAGACGAGATTCTCGCGCGGTTTCGGAAGCGATGTCCTCTTGGCGACTGTCCAGCAGGCTGGTAGTGTACCGGAAGCTTGGAGCGGCAAGGAGGGAGTTGGCGCAATCCGGGTCAAGCGGCAACTTCCGGTTCCGATGAGGAGGAGAAGGCGATGAGGAAGAATCAGAACGACGCGCCGATGATGCTGGTCGCGTTTGCGTTCGCCCTGCTGGCCGCTGGCTGCGATGACGGCGGGCTTCTGGTGCCGATGGATGACAGGCACAATGCGGAGGCCGTGGCGGTACTGGACCCCGAGTCCCCTGAACGTTGGCAGGCGGAGTACAACCGGTTGCTCGCCGAGAACCCCGATGTCCTGCAACTCCACCGCTCCTGGTTCGACGATGACGAAGAGCCCTCGGAGTTTTTCCGAACGTGGGAACGGCCCGCGCGGCGTTCACGTTGCAGGAATGGACGCACATCCGAAGAGGCAGTTGTCGCCATCGTAGCGGCGATACGGGCGCGCACCGAGGGAGTCGCAGCCCCGCCCGCGCAACTTGCCGAGGCTCTCGACCAGTACTTTGGCATGTTCGGACTAGGATCATGATGCGCGCCGTTCGCGCCATCGCGACCGGGGTCGACGGGGCGGAGCCCTTGTCGGCCCACCCTCGACGCTCTGGCCCACCGACCCGGTCCTGCGGGATCTGGTGTCCGCGACCCGAACGGGGAGGTGTACTGTTCCTATGGCCCTCTGTTGAACCGGAGGAGGGTGATCCGGGGCTCGATACCCGCTGAGTTGAGCACCTTTTGCGAAAAGGAGGGTGCGACCAGGATGCCGCGCGCCTTGTCTGCGGGTACACCGCTCGACTCCATGTTCCCCATGTAGGACGTAAGCTGGGTGTAATCGCCCCGTCGTGCCTCAACGATCTTCAGCTCGATTGCGATGCGCTCGCCCGACTTGCCCTTGGCGAGGAGATCAACCCGATCACTGCTGCTGTCGCTCAGGCGCTGCTGCTTCCCGACGAGGTAGATGGGGCGGTCGAAGCCGAAGTCAACAGCCTCCCAGTTAGCCCACAGGAAGTCCTCCAAGTCCTTCTCCTTCCAGCCACTTGGAACCGGGAGAAACCCTCTCGGTGGAGTCTGAAGCCGTTCCAAGGTCCATTTCGCTCCCCGCTGCGCGCTCGGCCGCGGCTCGCCTGAGAACGGATCGGATAGGCCGTGGCCGTTCTCCGTGTCGTTCTCGTCCTCTTCAAGGTCATTCAGATCGTATTCGTCTTCAGGTTCCGGCAAGTCGGGGTCGTCGTCCTCCAGAACCACCTGCGTCTCCTTGAAGTACTCACACACGCCGTACTGCAACCCCCACTGATCGTACAGAACATCTTCCATCGCATCGTCGAAGAGGAGTCTCACCAGCTTCGAATCATCCGCTCTGGGCGTGATGCTCCGACCGGAGGCGTCGGCTCTTATCAGAGCCAACACGCGCTTGCCGCCCTTCGAAATGACCAACTGAGCCACGGCGTTGGCAGCGCCCTCCTCACCACGGTCGAGGGTCAGGGCGTCCCACCATCCGACCGGATCGTCGCCGGTGACCAGCACGCCGAATGCGCCCATGATGTGCGCACGAGTCTCTGCCGGTGTACTCGGGAGTGCTGCGAGCACTTCGATGAAATCGCGAACGTGGATGTCGGTAAAGAACATGGCGGTGCGAGCCAGAGGCGTTGGTCGAGTCCCCAAGCCCGGGGGCGAACCAAGTAACGTAGCGCAGAGCACTTTCAGATCAATTGGGGTGGCTCTGAGCGCCGATCTGGCGGACGCTCTGACACTCGTGAAGTGGCGGATTGGCTAGGAGAGATTCCATCCCCTTGGACCCTCGAACTGCCTTGGCCGGAAGGCAGCAGGTTGCAACTTGGCGGACCCCCACTCGCGGCCGCGCATCCACAGAGCGGACGCCCTGCAAACGAACGAGCCCGCCCAAGCCCAATAGCCGACCGCTAGATCGCCCGACGGGATCCAGTAGAGAAGGTTCAGCACCCCCGCGCCCGTCACGCACCAAGTCAGCCACCGGAGCTTCGCGCGACGGACGCGACCGGTCAGGAACAGCGCGAGGAGCACCAGAACGCTGCTGAGCGCACTCAGCGTTTCGCCCGGATTTCCCCATTCGAGAGCGAGTTGAAAAGCCTCCCAACCCCGAAGGTGCCCGGTCGCGTCACCGACGGCGGGCAGGACCCAGGACGCCGCGAACACCCCCCCGCCAGCGCGAAGCAGGTGCCGCCACCTCGGCTTGCCCGCCTTGGCGAACTCCCTTGAAAGCGTCTTCGGCTCGCCGATGGCGTACCGGGCCAGCGCAAGCGCGCGAGCGGGAGTCAGGGCTTTGTCCAACTCCAACTCCAGATCGACATGCGCCCGCAAGTGGTCTTCCAACTCGTTCACCTCGCGCGGCGACAGGCCGTACCGTGCCGGCGGTCATTGGGGTCGGGTTCCGATCCGGCTCCACCGTATTTCGCGGATGAACGGGAATGGCCGGTAGGAATCCCGGTTGTAGGAGAAGTAGCGCACGATGACCCGTCCCTCGAAGCGCCAGCGCTCCAGAAGCCCCCAAGTGCGCGAATCCAGACTCGCGTCCCGATTGTCGCCGAGCATGAAGTAGCGGTCGTCGGGGATCACGAGGGGACCCCATGTGTCGCGGGTCGGCCGGTAGTTCTCCCTCGGACCATCAACCAGGATCTCCTGCTGCCACAGCATCGGAGCCGCGGAGAAACCGGACTCCCCTTCGGTGTGCATCACGTATGGTTCGTCCAGCACCCGCCCGTTCAGGTACAAGGTCTTATCCCGCATCTCCAAGGTGTCGCCGGGCATACCGACAAGCCGCTTGACGACGGTCAGCTTGTCTTCGTGCGGGGGATCGAAAACCAGGATCTCCCCTCTCTCGGGCTCCGAGTAGCCCGGGATGCGGATGTCGGTGAACGGAACCCGCGAGCCGAGCGCGGCCTTGTTGACGAGCAGGAAGTCCCCCGCCGACAACGTCGGCTCCATGGATCCGGACGTGATGGTGAAGGCCTGAAGCGCCACGACGCGGACCGTCAGAAGGCCGAAGACGAGGCACGCGGTCCTGACGAGCGAACGCCTGAACGACGGTCTTCGCCCTTGGAACTCTGGCTTGTTCTTTCGCATGGCGGGAGGATACTAACGGATGATCCAATACCCGTGCAAACCAAGCTGCGACCGAGCCCTAGGTCTGGCAACGGACACCTGTTCCCGACTCGGCTCCGTCGAAATGGCCTTTCTGCAAGGACTGTTGGACGGGGAGCAACCCGGTGCGGAGGGTGTCCGGGGTGCGCACATCCCCTACCCTCCCCGATGCCCGCTCTGGGGCATCGAAAGGCGATTATATGCTAGCCTGAACGCGGGCACGCGACGCGGGAGTCTCCTTGTCGTGACCGACCGACCGTTCGGGCCGGTATCGGTGCAGGGCTCGCGCGACCCGCCCCGGTAGTCGGCTGGCAATTCCCTTCCGGTACTTCCGGGGCTTCTCCACATTTCCACGTCGTTTTCCACTCATCGGTCCGTTCCGGTCATCCGTGTCCTGAACTCATCGAACTCCCGGTAGAAGTGCCGCAGGAAACGCTCGTTCACTTCCATGCGGTTGCCGAGGTCGGCAACGGCTGCCTCTATGCCGTCCAGTCGGTTGTCGACTGCGGTAAATCCGTCCTTCAACTGGTGGCTCAACTCCAGGAATTGGCCCCGCAGCTCATGAATCTGCCCGCCCAGCTTCGCGGCCACCGCGTCCGCCAGCACGTCGCTCGTTTCGAGCCGGTCCGCCACCGCGTCCGCCACCTCGTCGATTTGCTCGTTGCTCATGCTCTTGCTTCCCTGTGGGTGTATTCCTTTGCTCGCAGGGGATTCACGCTCCTCGCTCCACCATGAACTCCCGTTCCAATTCGTCGAACTCGTGCTCCACGAGTGCGCGACCCGGAAGGTCCATCGGATCCAAGGGGACCGGCGGGGGCGGATAGAGCGCGTCCCAGCCGCGCACATTGAACGCTTCCCCGCCGATCCTGACTTCCACGATCCGGGGTTCTGGCCCGAACGTGAACTCGCCACGTTCGACAGCTGCCCGCACGTGATCCGCGATGTTCCGGCGCGTGATTCCCGCCGGTCCGTCCTGATGCTGGGGCTTCATCGTCCGTTGCTCCTGTAGGTGTCTCCGTTGCGACAGCAACTCGACCGATTCCGAGTTGATGCCCCGCAGGATGTCGAGGTTATCACCCGTCCAGACGGTCCGGCTGCGGAAGTTCGGACGAACTTTCGTTGCTCGTACTCCGTGCCGCTGTAGGTGCTTCGCGCTCAAACGGTGGAACGTCCCTTTATGCGCTCGCTTCAACGTCGCCCAGAAGGACTCGACGGAATTGGTGTGCGCCATGCCCCGGACGTACTCGCCAACCGAGTGCCTCACCGTCTCGTTCCGCCGATCCGCGCCCTTGTGAGTGCGGGTGTCGTCCGTGTAGCGTTGCGCGCCCAGGCTCGCGTAGCGATCCACGAAACCCTGCAAACGTCGCTTTTTCCGTGCGCTCGATCAAGCGGGCCGAGACCTGCCCGGTCGCCCTGTCCCGGGCCGCGACGACCGCAGTCTTCCCGACCGGACCGCGACCCGTTCCCACCAGTTTCTTCCGCTTGCCGCCGAAGTAGGCTTCGTCCCCTTCCACCGGGCCGCAAGTCCTCAAGCAACTCGGCGAGCTTCTTTGAGTCCCTGATCGCCTGCCGTCCTTCAATCCGCTTCGCACCGCCCTCGTCGTCGCTTCGGCCATCTGCCTTGCTCCACTCGTGTCCCGAGATCAACGGAGGACCGACCGACCGATGGGGGGCACTGCGATCCACGGTCTGGAGCCTCCCCCACAACACCCGGCCGGATCTTCGTTACCGACGCGGCCGCCAACGAGTTGGGGTATCTGCCGTGCGTCCCGACCCCGCGGAAGCTCCGGCACCAGCGGCGATGTCTTCCTCGGCGAGCTGGACGGCTGCGTCGTGCCCGAGGAAGTGGTGACCGTCGACGAGCACGATCTCTCCGGGATCGACCATCGAGGTTTCCGGGTTCTCCACGATCTCCACTACTCGGTCGTTCTCCAGCCCGGTGGTGACGTAGCGCCACTCGGCGCGGCCGATCTCCGCTTCCTCTTCATCGAAGACGAAGAGCATGGTGCGCCGGTCGCGCTCGAGCACAGCCGAGCGCGGGACCAGGATACGGTCGGTGAAGTGCTGCGCGTCCAGCGAGACGTTTGCGTACATGCCGGGCTTGATCCGGCCGCCGGGGTTGGACAGCAGCACGGTCACGCGTGCCGCGCGGGTCTCGACATCGATAACCGGGTTGATGGTCTCCACCGTACCGGTGAAGGTTTCGCCGGGAAACGCGGCGAAGGTCATGGTGGCGCGCCGGCCCTCGTCCAGGAGTCCGATTTCCCCCTCCAGCACCCGGGCCTCGACCTTGATCGGGTCCAGTTCCACGATGGTGACCAACTCGTCGTTCTGTGCCACGAGCTGGCCGGCCACGACCAGCAGGTCGGCGATCCGCCCGGCGAAGGGCGCGCCGATGCGCGTCCACGAGAGTTCCAGCTCCGCTTGGCGAACGTTCACCGTGGCCTCGTTCAGACCGCTGCGCGACCGCGCGACGCGCGCCCGCTCCGCCCGCACCTGGGGATCGGCGATCTCGTCGTCGAAGAGCACGATCTGCTCGTATTCGGCCTGGGCGCCGGTGAGACTGCTGGTGGCGCGCGCCAGCGCCAGCGCGTACTCGGTGGTGTCGATCTGGATGAGGAAGGCATCGGCGTCAACCGGATCGTTCTCGCGCACCATCACATCCCGCACCTGGCCGGCAACGCGGGCCGAGAGAGTGGCCTGGCGGAACGCGGCCGCGCGCGCCGACGCCGCGATGCGGATCCAGAGCGTATCGCGCAGCACGCGTGCCCCGCTAACCGGTTGTGCGCGCCGGGCAAAGCTCTCCAGCGAGGCCTCGCGCACTTCGAGCGCAGTCGCCTCGGCAGGGGCTGCGGCATCCTCTTCCTCCGGAGTGGGGCGAAGCCTCAGGTAGGTCCCTCCGCCGAGCAGCACCGTGATGATGACCGCAGTCGTAACTCGTAGCGTCGTCTTCGAAAAACTCATGAGCCCAATTCCCTTCGCCGAACAGGCGATCACCTCCTACCGCACGTGCGGATCACCGCTCCTCAACGACCTGCCAAAGTGGGTATTGGCTCCGATGGAACGGTGGCCAAGCGCACGACCGCAACACGCTGTAGCTCCTCGGAGTCCGTCACCACGCCGATCGCGACCGAGTCCGTCAGGCGATAGGGTGTGAACCCATCGGGAAAGACGGCCTTCTGGAACCGTGGGGCGGCATCGTCAAGGGTAACCGTCATCCAGGTCCTGCCGTATCCGAGAGGATGGGACGAACCATCGAACTCCCGAATCCAGATCCGTCCCGGGGCACAGCGCAGATCGATCCCGAGCGGGGCTTCCGCGGCCAGGTGGTCGCCCGCACGCGCGAGCAGGTCCGTCGCGGCGCGTTCGATCTCGTCGGCGGCGACGTTCGCTCCTTGCATCTCGTGACGCATCATCGCGCGGACATAGCCCAATCGCTCCTCGTACGACAGCGGACGCCCGGTCCACGGAAGCGCGATCTGCCTGTCCTTCGTGCCGCTGGGGCGGTAGAGATGAAGGCTCCGGTCGACCGGGTCGAGCACGGCGGCGACCCCATCGGCACACCCGTCCCAGAGCGGCACCGGGCCAAGACCCATGGCCGGAACGCGGCTCGCGGCTCCGGGAAGGTCGACGCTGAAGTCCACGACCACGACCGGCTCGGCATCACCGTGCGCGTACCGCACGATTCTGCCTCCCCAGAAGTCGTCACCCCGGCTGATCCCATCGGGATAGCTGGCCATCCAGAATCCGGAGTTGTCCTCGACGACTCGAAACGGATCGCCGAAGGTCACGCTCCTGATACTGGCGCGAACGGATTCCCGGGCGATGGCTGTGGGCGTCGAACTCACGAAGTTGCCCGTTGCATCGAACACCGAGCGCCTGCGGGTGGCGAGATCCCACGCGACCACCTCGCCGGCGGACGTCGCCGCGGACAGGATCCAGGGGTTGCGGAGTTCCCCCGGCCCCTGGCCCGAGCTGCCGAAGTCGGCGAGCATCCGGCCGGAGCGATCGTACGCCCGCAGAAAGGGTGCGGCTCCGGTGAGCACCCAGATCACCTCGCCGGACTCGATGATGTCGCGCACCCCCCACAACTCCTCGCCTTCCCGGAAGGTCGTGAGCGCGGAAGGGTCGATCTCGACCTCGGCCGTCGATGTGTCCGGGAGCGTTGGGGCGCACGCGCCAATGCCGAGCGTCACGAGCATCAGCAGCGGCAGGATTGGCTGCAGTAGCCGCCGTTGACTGTGAACGAGCACACTTGCCAGGGCTGCGAGAGACGCGACCGCGGCAGCCAGAACCGGTGTCGCGACTGAATCGGGAGGTCCGAGGTAGCTGGTTCCGCCCATGAGGAGCAAGCCGGATCCGAGCGTCAAAGTGCAGGCCACGAAGCCCGAGACCATGCCCAGGCCCTCCCGCCACGGACGCTGTCGGGGAACGCCTCGCGCCTCGCGCTCCAAGGTGCCCATGATCGCGTCCACGCTGGGCTCTGGGAGCGGCGTGTCGGAGGCGCCGACCTGCCGGATCGAGACGATCAGGCGCAGCGTCTCGGCCACCTCCGCATCAACCGTTCCATCCGCCGACGTCGCAGTCGGTGCTGCCTCGCCCTCCACGGCGGCCGAGACGAGACGGTCGGTCGTCTGAGCGTCCACATCGACCCGCCCGGCACCGCGCCGACCGGACAGCGTTCGCATCTTCTTCAGCATGGGGGTTCTCCTTTGGTTATCAGGTCTCGACGCCGAGCCGGTCCATCTGGCGCAGCTTCTTCAGGCCCCGATGGATCAGCGAGCGGACTGACACCTCCTTCACGGCCAGCATCCGCGCCACCTCGGCAGTGCTCCGGCCTTCGAGGATGCGCAGCAGGATCGCGTCCCGCTCGCGCTCCCTGAGCCGCTCGAGCGCCCGGTACAGCGCGGCCGCCCGCTCCTGGCGGTTCAACTGGTCGGCCGGATCGGGTGTGTGGTCGGGGAGATCGCCGTGGTCGTCAAGGCGGACCAGGCGTCCGTACCGACGTTTGCGTGCCTCCGTCCGGCAGACATTCCTGCACACCGTCAGCGCCCACCCGAGAAAGGATCCGGTACCGGCGAAGCGCGCACGCTTGCGGTAGATGCGGACCCAGCAGAGTTGCAACAGATCGGCCGCGTGGTCGTCATCCCGGGCATAGCCACGGATCAGCCGCAGCATGCGCGGGGACGTCTCGCGGACCAGGTCGCGAAACAGCGCCCGGTCTCCCGCATGAAATCGCTCCCGGTCGAAGCCGGTGCCGCCATCGCGCGGGGTCAACGGCGGGGCTCGCGGTCCGGGCGGACGAAGGCGAACAGGATCCCTGCCGCAATGGACGGCACACACAGCGGGAGGACGAACAGCAGACCTCCCCAGGCCGCGTAATATTGGACCAGTTCGTCGGCCACGGCCACGGGAATCCAGAACGCCACGAACAGTACTCCGCCTGTGAGCCAGCGCGTGGCGTAGCGGGTCCAGGTGGACAGTCCGCCAGTCAATCTTCCGGCCAGATCACCGAGCACGGTGGCGAGCAGGACGAACGCCGCGTTCGCAATCGGCACGATCAGCGTCGCGAGATCGTTCGCCGCTCCACGCAAGTGCCTCGCGGCCTCGTTGCCCGTCGCCGCCTCCGCAGCGGCTCGGGCGGATCTTACGGAATCGAGCAGGGCGGCGGGAAGCGGCCAGTCGGCGCCGGTCCAATGCGCGAAGGCGGGCCACACAAGCGCCGGCAGGGCGTATGCCGCCAGGGCCAACGTTGCCAGGAGAATCCAGAGACGCGCGGCCGTACCCGCAGAACCGAAGATGCCGCATCCACCCAGGGCGGCGGCAAACACCGCAGCGGGGAGGATCTGGACAACGATGAGAGGGAGACGCCTGACCACCAGCGCGAAGAAGTCAGGCACCGCATCCGGACGCCCCCAGAAGTGGGTCGCCGAATACGCGAGGTACACGGCCAGAAGGACGACAACCCAGATCGCGATTCGCCTGGGGAAACCGGATTCCGGCTGCGGATGGGACCTGGTCTCGGTCATATGCACCCCCGTGGCGCAGTGATCTTGCCCGATGCGGCTCGCGCCGAACGCGGTCGTTCTACAAAGGGGATGCAGCATCGGCGGGATCCGTTGCGAGATGCCCCGGGTAACCACTGAGCCCGTCTCCTCCGGAACCGGCCTTGGTTGGGGCCGTGACGCGATATCGTGGGGGATGTTGCTCGCCCGCAAGCCGGCTTGGGCGGCGCTCGCCATCGCCGTCGGCCGGCATGGCCCGGGCGCGTTCGCAGCCGCATTCGGCACTCCTGCCCATGCCGCATCGGAGCGTCAAACGACAGGGGGGCGATTCGCACTGGCCTTCCTGCTTATCCAGCAGACCGGGCTATCCCCATGTGACCCGGTCCTGCAAATCAAGCGGGTATTTCCAAGAATGGAAGAGACAAGCGACCCGGCAGTCCGAGGGCCTGCTACGGGTTCGGGGGCAGGCGCGTTTGCTCACCGCTACGCCCAGCCCTTCCGGCCGCTCCCAGACCAACGATTCCTAGCTGGAAGGCACCCTGCAATGGCTCTGTGTCGGAAATGTCGGTGGCCGTCCCCGGCATGCGCAAGACGCCAAGCCCGGGCCGGTGGACGGCCAACCCCGGAACCGGTGTCTCGGTGACCGCGATCACCTCCGTGTCGTGGAAGTCAAGACTCGGCGTGCTCTCAGGTCTTCTGCCCGTAGTCAAGAAGTCGACCACGGCCCCGATGCCGAGCGAAGCCGTCCCCGAGAGGTGCTGCATGGCCGTGCCCCGACCTCGCCCGTCCCCACGCTTCGTACACCTTTCTTCGCCGCCGTCGAGGCGGGCGTGGCTCATCGACAGGGTTGCCGTTTGGGACGTGCAGGTACGCGACAGTCATCGGCCGAGCGGGAGGACGAAGCCTGCTTGGAACGTCACGAACCTCGTCTGTTCGTTGCCCGACTGCTCCTTCAGGCCCCGGTAGCAGATTCCCTCCATGCCAACACTCACACCGGAACTACCTGGCAACGCCATCTCCACCCCTGCTCCCACGGCGACTCCCGCGTCGTCCACCCCGCAGACCGCCGCCAAGTCGCTGCGGGAAACGCCGCCGAGCCCGTCCGCATCCGACGCTGGGTTACAGCCCCGCTTTCAATACGGCAACCGCCCCCCCGATCGGGTCTTGCCGAAATCGGGGTTCAAGCCGTGCCTTCATAGGTCTTCAAGGGCCGGTCGGGTACCCCAGACGCCGCTGTTCGTCCTCCCAAGCTTTCGCAACACTGTGAGCGTACGGACCCGTTCCGATAAGCTCCATCCGGACATTATCGCCGAAGGTCCGCTGGTGCTCCCGTTCACGCCGGGCCGGGCCGGTCGTGATCCCCACATGAACGATCCTGCCATGTTTTTTGATCACATAGCACCACGTGTCCGGTCGTTCTCGTGCCATCAGTCTGCCTCCTCCTGGTCACGCACCTTCGGTGGAAGCGGATTCAGCCAGCCTTGGATGATCCCCTCCACATGGGCGAGCCGCTCCCCGAGTCGGGCGAGGCCATTATCAATTCGGCGAGAAAGCGCCGCATAGGCGGCTCCCACGGCCAGCAAGATCGTCACGATCACTGCGACAGTGTCTGTGCTCATCGAGCTCCCTCGTCATGCAGGTAGAAGTTGTTGCGCTATTCTCGCAGAAACCCCTGACTGCCACAAGACCGGCAGCGACGGTGGCCGCCTCGCCAAGCATCCCCGAGGCACCCGCCCCGTACGGTTCGCGGGCGGACCGACGGTCGTCGTCGGTTTGGCCGTAATGGATCAAGCGCCTGCGGTAGTGGCCTCCTTTAGGTCGATCCGACCTCGAACCAGACGGACCACCTTCGTGACGGGTTCGGAGGGCCCTCTCGATGAACCGTTTCACCAGTCCCTGTCGAGCCTCCCGAGGCCGTGGTGCTCGAATCGGACCAGCGTGCGGTGGGCGAAGGCGTAGGCTGTGGTGCGGTCGTCCCCAGAAGCATGATCCGGCTCGCCGGGACCGGCTAGGTCGGCGGCTTGGACGTCCGTTCCGCCGAAGCCCGGACGAGGCGAACCGCGTATGAGACGGAAGGCGGCCTCGCACCGAGTCTGGAGTCCGGGAGCTCCGAATTCGGAACTGGCATGCCTGATGCGAGGCGAGTAATGTTCCTACACCTTGTGGCGGGCCATCCCCCGGACAGGCGGGCATCAGGCCAATTTACGCAACCTCCCCGAAGAAGAGAACCATGACCAAACCACTTCATGATGGATGTGATCGGCCCCACCCTGGGGGAGCCGGAGCGCCTAGGGTTCGCCGCGCTCGTCCGCGGCCGCCGGTAGGTCGCCTCCACCCCCATCAGCCGCATGAGCCGCCGGATCCGGTGCCGGCCCACGATGACGCCTTCCCGGCGCAGGTGCCGCATCATCTGCCGGCTCCCGTAGAACGGATAGTCCATGTGAAGCCCGTCCATGCGCCGCATCAGCGCCAGGTTCTCCGCGCTCTCGCCCTTCGGCCGGTAGTACAGCGACGACCGGCTCACGCCCAGCAGACGCACTGCCTCGACAGGCTCAGCGCTCCATCCCGCTCGACCGTAAGCTCTCCGATCTTCGCGTGCAGGTCGTGGATCTTCGCCTCATGCTCCTTGGCGCGCTTGCGCCTCCCGTCCCGGGCGAACACCTCCGGCACGGCGTCCAGCAACTGCCGCTTCCAGGCGCTCACCTGGTTGGGATGAAGCTCGTGCCGCGCGGCGATCGCCTGCACGCTGTCGCGCTCCCGCAGCGCCTCCAGCGCCACCCGGCCCTTGAACTCCGCCGTGAATCGTCGTCTCTTCCTGGCCATCTCGGTGCCTCCCGTTTGATACCGGAATCCACCTTAACGACCTGTCCAAAAACCGGGACCACCTCAGGGAGGGCGGGGGAGTCCAGTACCGGGGAAACCAGCTTCTCTGGCAAGACGATCGGGAACATCAAACTGGTTACGGATGGTGAAACGGAATACCGGATTACGGGAGACAACGTTGTACACGGCGGCGAAGTCGAGTCGGAGACACCTTACGCGCGGACGTTCACTCTGGACGAGGTCTCCGGCCCGACGGGCGATGAACCCAATTAGGAGTCCTCCGTGCTGATTCCGATGCATGTCAATCATGCTAGGCGCGAGCGAGTGGGAGCGCTGGAGAACCTGCTGTAGGGACGACTTCTCTTGTCCTCGCCGAGTACGGTGGTCTTACTTCCATTGGACAGTCCGGGGGCGATTCTGCGGGTGGATTCCTTGGATTCCGAAGCCCTCAGTGATCCCGCTTGAAGCTGGCGTGAGCGCGCCAGCGGGATCCAAAACGCTCCTCGGGCCCGAGATGTCTTACGAAGTCGATTACCCGATTCTTGGCTTGCCCAATTGCCCAGAGAGTAGCGATCGCCATGCAATCGCGCATGCCAATGACGCCATCCATCTGGTCAGACGGCAATGTGCCAAGGCCACTCGTCAATTGTCTCCAAATAAACAGAGTCCAGCATATGGCATCCGATGGTGCACGCTCCTCCAAGTGCCGTTGCAGCAGATGTTCGATCTCTGCAACCTGCACCGCGGAGCGATCTTGTTGAATGACATCAGCCAGAATGGGCATTACTGACGGATAGTGGAAGGCGATTTCCAAGACGTGTCGTGCACATCGCTGCAACGATTCGCCGGTTTCGACGTTGCGGGCGAGTGTTCGTGCGGCGTATTTGACAACGTTCTCGTTGCGCCACTTTGTCTGAAGGTTGATGGCAAGATCAAAAAGGTTTCCCAATGAGGATGGATGGGATAGGTCCACTTCTGACAGTTGGGTCCGTAACTGTATCACCCACGGATCATCTGTCGTGGCCGGAAGCATGGTAATGCTGGTCTTACTGGAGTTGAGTTGGAGGCCATATTCGGCTAGATGGTTTTCCAAGTCGACGACGAAAGCATCGGCCTCGCGCTTGGAGGTACAGTAGCATTGGTAGTCGTCAACGAATCGAATAAAGGTGTACCCCTTGTCTCGTAGGCCAGCATCTACGGGGTCGAGCAGTAGTTCGGAGAGAATGTGCGACGTTCCGGGCCCTATTGGGATCCCGAGAGTTTCGCCACGTTGCATTGCGCGTGAGCGTTTGTCAAGTAGGTTGCCGTAGTGCTCGTCACCCCAGTTTTCCTTTTTCTTGGCGAATTCTTTTCCGTGTACGGCCCAAGGAATCGCGTGCGTATACACAGAGGGGAAGAACGCCGCGATGTCGGCCTTGACCAGATACCGTTTCCCGATGGCTAGATCCAGACGTTCAGCGGCAGCGCGACGTTGGGAAGGAGGGTGTCGCTGGATGATTACCCGAGACTGTGTTTCATCCGCATTGTATGAGCCCCATGAAACCAGGTTGTCGTCTGTGGACACTCTCGGCACGATTCGGCTGTCTACATTCTCATCAATCAAGCTCATGATCTCATCCCATGACTCAGTGATCGCGCTGCATAAACGGGCGTAAGGCTCTGGGTGCGGTATCATGAGGAGCCGAGTGCTGTTGGCATGCCGGGTAAGTCGATAGGAGATGGAGCCACTGATACGGACTGGAGTCTTGCGAAGCAGGACATCAGCAACCTGTGGAGTTAGGAGTTTGCTTGAGAAGCAAGGCGGCAGTT
The DNA here is from genome assembly GCA_028819075.1 of Gammaproteobacteria bacterium. Taxonomy (NCBI): domain Bacteria; kingdom Pseudomonadati; phylum Pseudomonadota; class Gammaproteobacteria; species Gammaproteobacteria bacterium. Next base: position 6,020 of record JAPPMM010000010.1, on the reverse strand, counting down.
CGTCCCGTGACCGACCAGGTAGGTAATCGCTCTGGAGAAGAGCCTGATGAGCGTATTGTTGGTCAGGAAGGGAAGGGCTCCGGTGGGACTGATCTTCGTCAGCAAGAGCCTGCCAGTCGCAGCGGGGGCACTTCAATATCGTGCCGTAATAACCTTCGGGGTCTTGCAATGAGATCTCCTCGATCTCGCTCATCATTCCTGCGGATTCAAAGCACTCGGGGCAATGGGTGGCGTGCTCGTCCTCGTAGTCCTCTCGACCGAGGTACTCGGTCTTCATCATGGTCTCATTTCCTCTCGCAAGGTGGACGACAAGAGTCCCCGCCCCCCATAGGACGGGATCCCGGCCACGCCCTCAGCAAAACTCTGATCTCATATATCTTCGAACGAGGGGGGTGTCCCGGCGCGTGTCTCTTGCACAGGCCCATGTGACCCCCAAGGTTTCGGCGATGCTCACGACACTTCCCAATCATCGGGTTAGCGTGCACCGTTCGCCGACCACGGTTGTTGCCCAACTCCCAGCGGCCCACACGTTTACGGATCTTCGAAGTGACGTCCGACGAATTCACCGGAGGACTCCCACGCCCGCTTGACCTCGTCGGAATCTGGATGGCGATACCATGCGTCGGGCCAAGCCTTGTCGAGATTCCACTCCCAGGACACTCGTGCTCCCTTCTTGAAATTAGTCCTAGTTGACGGGAAGATGCGACGTTCGGCGGTTTGGTCGCCCGGTGATTCCGTCTTGATGATGACCCCCTTGGCGCCAGGGATCTCATGTAGGCACTGCTCGTCGGAATAGATTGGTACTTCGACCTCCTGCACCCAATGCCGCTCTCGCGGAAGCGATCTGAGCGCTCGGTATAGAGATACTCCAGAGTCAAGAACGCTTAGAATCTCCCGGTCATCTGCACGTCCGCCATGGATGAGCCTGTTTCTAGTTCTGTGGAACAAGCTGAGGCCACTTGTGATATGTTTCGGTAGACCGTAGTGTTGGTCAAGCCGGGCTATTACGCGGAGGAATGACGGGGGTACCCTTTGCTTCCAGTCTCCAACACTCGCCAAGAGGTCGCGTCCCTCCTTTTCGATTTCCCTGGCTAGTAGAAGCAGGCCAGCCGTGGGCGATACGGCGGCCGTTTCGAGTACGCTCTCGACTGCGTCGGGGGTTGGCCGCGGTGTCGTCACAGTCCGCGGGTATTCTCGGGTGTGAGATGTAGTAGTAGTAGGGGGAAGAGCCACGGCCTCGTCAACGGCTAGATCGGCGACTTCCTGCAGCTCCCGGGAGTCGGGATGTAGCTCGAATGCGCCGCCAAGTATTGAGGCCTTCTTGATCCTGCTGAGCAGTCCGGAAATGTCTTTCGCGAACCTAAGGACAACGAAGAGGGCGAGAAGCGGCCAGAGAAGCGGTGCGATCGACTCCAACAGTGCGGCGAGTTCGCTCACTTTGCAGTACCTCTGTGTTTAGCATGGCCGTAGTTCAACTCGGACCGACCCCCGACCAAGGATCGATCACATTCAGGCCCATACCCTCGAAGTCTCGCACATTGCGAGTGACCAGAGTGGCGCCGCGTGAGCGGGATATCGCGGCGATCTGGCAGTCGGCCTCGCCGATTGGCCGGCCCGCGCGACGACGCTCGGCAGCGATCTCCGCGTAGGCTCGAGCCGCGGCACTGTCGAACGGAAGGATCCGTCCTCTGAAGCCGAGATCCAGCCAGCTTGTCATCGCGGCCTCCAGCGCGTTCCGCCGCTTGCCGGTCGGCATGATCGCGACGCCGTAGAGGAGTTCCGCTTCGTTCACGGCCGTGAGGTACATGTCCTGCGCATCGTGCTCACCGATCCATGCCACTACGGCCGCCGTCGGGTCGGGGCGCATGAGTTCGGACGCGACGTTCGTATCTATGACGAACATGAAGCCGCTCAGGAGAAATCTGGAGGCTCGCGCATCGGCCCGCGCGCGGGAAGTTCAAGCTGAATCCCGCCTAGAGACGCGAAGCACTGTCGCGTGAACGTCGCGAGATTCCGGGGACCAGAGCTATGGCCACTCACGGCGTCGCGCAGGATGAGGCGAGCTTCTTCCTCCATCGATCGGTGATGCTCGGCGGCGCGTACGCGAAGGCGCGTCTTAACGTCGTCGTCTAGGTTGCGGATCGTGATACTCGCCATTGGCCGTGCCTCCTCGGGTGCGGAACGTGCGAAGAAGCTACCGCATGATTGCAGTGCAATCAAGAACATCGAACGCCTGCGCGCAGATTGCTGCTCTGTCGGTACGGTGGATCCAGACATGATCTAACGGCAAGAATGGCAGATCGTACAGTCTCGATAAACCTAGACGATTGCCGCGCATCACGTTCACGGTAGGGCGATTCCGCAGACGATGACTGCAGAGGGAATTATAGCGAATGGTGCCCAAAACCTATTGCATTTCCGGCCCGTGGGTATTATACTTCTAGTGTGAGAAGTGAACGCAACCCGCGACGGGGCAAGGACATGGCAAGCAAGACGGGACCCGGAAAGAGCTACCGAAAGGGGCTCTCGCTGATCGAGGCGTTCCGCAAGTTCCCGGACGATGCGACGGCGGAAGCATGGCTCGCGGATTGCCGTTGGGGTGACGAGCCCGCTTGCCCGCATTGCGGAGACACCAACGTCCAGACCGGCGCGAAGCATCCGACGATGCCGTATCGGTGCCGGGGCTGCCGGAAGCGGTTCAGCGTCCGTATCGGGACGGCGATGCAGGATTCCAACATTCCGCTCCAGAAGTGGGCCATCGCCATCTACCTGATGACGACTTCGCTGAAGGGCGTGTCGAGCATGAAGCTGCACCGCGATCTCGGGATCGCGCAAAGCTCGGCATGGCACATGGCACACCGTCTTCGCGAGGCGTGGGCGCGCCAGGGCGGGTTGTTTGCCGGTCCGGTCGAGGTTGACGAGGCGTTTTTCGGTGGTCTGGAGGGCAACAAGCACAAGTCCAAGAAGCTGAACGTCGGTGGCGGCACAGGCGGCAAGGTTCCCGTGATCGGGGCGAAGGACCGGGACAGCAACAAGGTCGCGGCCCGCGTGATCGAGAACACCGACAAGGCGACCGTGACGGAGTTCGTGGAGAAGCACGCCGATCCCGATGCGAAGGTCTACACGGACGGCGCGAGCACGTACAAGGGCAGGAAGCAGGAGAAGGTGAAGCACTCGGTTGGCGAGTTCGTCCGGGGGCAGGCGCACATCAACGGGATGGAGTCGTTTTGGGCGATGCTCAAGCGGGGCTACACGGGCGTCTACCATCGCATGTCGGAGAAGCATCTCCAGCGGTACGTGAACGAGTTTGCGGGACGCCACAACATCCGCCCCCTCGACACGCTCGCGCAGATGCGCGCCATCGTGCGGGGTCTGGAGGGCAGGCGGCTCCGCAAGGCCGATCTGGTGGCCTGAATGGGACTCCAGCCCAACACCCTGTACTACGGGGACTGCCTCGACTGGATGCGCCGCTGGGATGATCGGTGCGTGGACCTGATCTATCTCGATCCGCCGTTCAACTCGAAGACGGACTACAACGTCCTCTACTCCGCGAACGGGGCCGGGGACGCGCAGTTCCGGGCGTTCTCCGATACGTGGACGTGGGACAGCGACGCAGCCGACCGGCTGGACCGCTACGAGTCCGCCATCGGGCGACGCGCCCACAACGCGATCATGGGGCTCCACCGGATGCTGGGGCCGTCCGGGATGCTCGCCTATCTGACGTACATGGCGGAGCGTCTGGAGGAATGCCACCGGCTCCTGAAGCCAACCGGGAGCATCTACCTGCATTGCGACCCGACGGCGTCCCACGGGCTCAAACTCGTCATGGACGCCATCTTCGGGCCGGGCAACTTCCGCAACGAAATCGTCTGGAAGCGGACCTACTCTCACGGCGGGGCTCGGCGTTGGGGGCCAATTCATGATATCCTGCTTTTCTACTCGGCATCCGATGCATACCAGTGGAACCGAGTTCATCAGGCTTATGATCCCAGCTATGTCGCAAAGTACTACCGCCTTCGAGACAAGAAGGGACGATACCAACTGGTGTCGCTGACAGGGGCCGGAACCCGAAACGGGGCATCCGGTCAACCGTGGCGGGATGTGAACCCGACACAAGCCGGTCGTCATTGGGCTGTTCCTGCGGGAGCATTGGCAAACGTTCTGGAGGACCACGACCCAAGCACGCTGTCCGTACAGCAGAAGTTGGATGCACTGGATGCCGCAGGGTTGATTTACTGGCCACCGAAAGGGAAAACGCCGCGCCAGAAACGCTATCTCAGCGAAGCTCCCGGCGTTCAGATTCAGGACGTGGTCGCGGATATTGGCCCTATTGCTCGGGGAAGTGAGTATCTCGGCTATCCGACGCAAAAACCCGTGGCCCTGTTGAAACGGATCATTCAGGCTAGCAGCAACCCCGGTGACGTTATCCTAGACCCGTTCTGCGGCTGCGGGACGGCGATAGATGCCGCCAACCGCCTGGGCCGTCGCTGGGCCGGTATCGACATATCGTCGTTTGCCATCGACCTGATCCGGGGGAAGCGTCTGAAAGACAAGACGATCCCGGTGAAGGGCATCCCGTACGATCTCGCGTCCGCGATCAAGCTGGCGCGGGAACAGCCGTTCAACTTCGAGTCGTGGGCCGTTACGCGGCTTCCGGGGTTCGCGCCCAACACGAAGCAGGTGGCGGACGGTGGCGTTGACGGTCGCGCCACGCTTGCGCACAAGCCAGACGATCACCCGTCGCGGCTCGCGCTCGCACAGGTGAAGGGCGGCAAGTTCAGCCTGTCGGCGCTCCGCGACTTCATCGGCGTGACGGAGCGCGACAAGGGCGCGCTCGGCTATTTCGTGACGCTGGAGCCCGTTCAGACGAAGGCCGCGAAGAAAGCGGTCGCGAACACGGGCCGCATCCGGGTCGCGGGCTATCCGTACCGGCGCACACACCTTTGGCCAATCTCCGACTACTTCGACGAACGCCTCCCGCCCATGCCGATCATGGCAGACCCCTATTCCGGCAAGCCGCCGGAGCAAGGAACCCTGTTCTGATGGGCAACTGGCATGAGGACGTGCTGATCGTCGATCCGAAGACGGGCGAGTCCCGCGACTCGCGTGACGACAACAGCCCCGAAGCGTGTCGCCAACGGCTCCGCTCCATTGAAGCCGCCAAGCGCTGGCGGGCTGGCGACATAGACGGCGCGATGATACTCCTCGGCGGCAAAGACCTTCCACCTACACACGCAAACCGGAGACGACGTTCTGATGACCGACAAGCGCGATGATTCACCGACCCGCAACGAGCACTTTCCGCGCATTGACGCGACGCCGGAGCAACTGGCGAAAGCCTTCCTCCGCGACCCGGCCCGGAACCGCGAGGAATGGGACTATATGAAGAGCCGGAAATCCCGCGAAGCCCGCTCGGACGGGTGAGCGGTTTGGGCACCATTCGCTATAATTCCCACTGCAGAATCGGCCATCGGAGGTAAGCCCGCGCACATGAGCCCCACGATGGAGACCGAGAAGCCCCATCCCCAGTTGGCCGAGGGGTTGGCCCGTGAGCTGGTCGATGTTCTCCTAGCGGTACGCCGCCTAGATCCGCCCCCCTGTTCGAGTTGCCAATGTGCCGGCCGATCAACCGGTGCGCCAAGATGTCACGGCGTTGGCCGAACGGGCTGTCGACCTCCGGGTGGCTTCGACGATTCTCGGACGTCGACGCCGAAGACTGTCTGGTATCGGACAGCCCTCGCGAGTGGAGGGCACCTCTCCCTTGACGCCGTCGCACTAGGATCCCCGATGACGACCCAGCGTCAACGGTCTGACAAATGTCCGCCGTTTGACCCGATTTTTCCGCTACTTGGGCACGACAGATCTGATCACGGCCTCACGGCAAGAACGGCAGATCGTGCAGTCCTGATTGAACTTAGTAGACTTCTTGCCGAGATACGCGGCTCGCGTACTCCGCACGGTATGTACAAGTACGATGGAGTGGTCGCCCCCTCCCGACGGCATCGCGATGTGCCAAGATG
>JAPPMM010000009.1 GCA_028819075.1 Gammaproteobacteria bacterium | reverse complement strand
GGGGCGGAGCACCCCTCGCCAGAGCGCGAATGTTATACATCGCGTAGGCTGGCTTACGACCCTTAACGGTCGTCAGCCAGCCCTTGGGGACGGTGCCGAAACCGCCTCGCGGGGCACCGTCCGGAACAGCGTCCACCGGACCGTCGCCGGCAAGCTCCCCGGCCTCCTGGCCGACCGCCTCAAAGACGGCGAAGACGCAACCCCCGGCGCTCCCCTGCCGCGCCCCGGTTTCCACCCTACCCGTACCCCTCGGAGACCAGCGATCGTCGATCTCAGGCGATCCTGAGGCCCGTAGAAGACCCGAAACGCCCGCGGTGGGTCCCGAAAACGGCCTCCGAGCCCGGTCGCGGGCTCGGATCAGCTCCCCGCGCCCGCTCTCCCGGCCGCCAGATACGCCGACCAGTCCTGCATGACCTCGCGCCGGCGCTCGAACAGGTCGCTCCTGAAGTACGCTCCCTCGACCCCGCCGACCTTGTGCGCCAGCGCCGCCTCGGCGACCGTGCGGTCCACGCCCGTCTCCGCGGCCCAGTCGCGGAATGAACTCCGCAGCCCGTGCACCGTGCTGGGGATCCCGAGGTCCCGAAACGCCCCCGCCACCTGAGGGCTCCGCAGCTCCCGTCCCTTGAAGCTGGGGAAGATCAACCCCGACCCGTTCTCGATCTCCCGGGCCTCCTCCAGCACCGCCAGCGCGCCCGTCGAAAGGGGCACCCGGTGCTCCCGCCCGGTCTTCATGCGCTCGGCGGGCACCGTCCACGTCGCGCGGTCCCGGTCGATCTCCGGCCAGCGCGCCCTCCGCGCCTCGCCGCTCCTCGTCGCCGTCAGGGCCACGAACTCCAGACACAGCCGGATGCCCAACCACGCGTCCGATTCCCGGACCGCCTCAAGCGCCGTCCCTACCTCGGCATGAGGAAGGGCCCGGAAGTGCGTCCGGTGGCGCGTGCCCCGCGGCAGCGCCGCCGCGATGGCGTCGCCCGCCGGGTTGTCCTCCCGGTAGCCCCTGGCCACCGCCCACTTCATCACCGCGCCGATGCGCCGGCGCACCCGCGCCGCCGTGGGCCGCTTCTCGTTCCAGATCGGCGCCAGACAGGCCAGCACGTCGGCGGTCGTGATCTCGCCCACCCGCTTGCGCCCCAGCTTCGGGAAGACGTAGTCCCGAAGACACTGCCGCCACTGCTTCTCGCTGGCGTCGCCCTTCCAGTTCTTCGCGTGGAGCGCGATCACCTTCTCGGCCGCCCGCTCGAACGTCGGCATGCCGCCGCTGCGCGGATCCATGCCCTTCTGGATGGCGCGCCGATTCTCGAGCGCCTTCGCCCGCGCCTCGGCCAGCGTCACGACCGGATAGGGACCCAGGCCGACGTTGAAGGGCCTGCCGCCGATCCGCATCCGTTGCGCCCAGGTCTTCGACAGCCTTCCTGAGGCGGTGGGCTTGACCAGCAGCGAGAGCCCGTATCCGCCGCGACCGTCCCCGTACCGCCCCGGTCGCTTGACGGTCCGAACGAACGCGGCGCTCAGGCGTTTGGGTCGCGTCACGGCGTGCTCCGTATGGATTCCGGTTATCACCATAGGTTATCACTAACGGAACAAGACTACACGGAATCGCCCGATAGGTCAAGGGACGTACAACACAAGTGATAGCAACGTGTTATCCGGAATTACGAGACGCTATGGGACCTTGCTGAACGCCTATGGTGCGGAGGAATCGTGCGCGTCCGGCGCCCCACGCTCAGCATCGACCCGTCCTTCGCGTGGACCATCGCCACCACAGCGGCATCGCACGCCATGCGCCGCGACGTTTCCGCGGAAACGCGGATCCCGTCCAGATCCGAACGCCCGGGCTCGCCCTCCGCCGCCAGCGTCGCGGCATCGCAATGGACCATGACCTGATAGCGCTCCGCGCGGGTGCCGGATTCGACGCGGGGTCGAGCCTCTGGCCGAGGGTCCGGCTCCGAGCCGTTGCGGGAGTCGCGCGGTTCGCCGTCCCCGAACCCCATCGCCAGCGCGCGCTCCGCCAGCAGCCCCACGGCGTCCGCCCGGCGCTGTTTCGGCTTCGGCCGGGAATCATCGGGACCAGGATCGCGGGTCGCCGGGCCTCCTCCATTGCTTCCGGCATCCT
>JAPPMM010000008.1 GCA_028819075.1 Gammaproteobacteria bacterium | reverse complement strand
GGCGCACGCACATCTTCAACCCCTCGGCGTTCTCGCTGGGACTGTTTTCGCTGGCGCTGATCGCAACGGGGACGAGCGATCTGACGTGGGGGCAGGACATTGCCACCACGCTGACCTTCGTTCCCGCGATCTACCTGCTCCTGTTCGGGCTCGGCCTGGTTGTGATGTACTTCTTCCGGGTCACCCTCGTGTCGGGGCTGGCCGCGGCCGCGCTCTTCGGGCTGAGCGCGCTCTACGGGGCGGCGACCGGGGTCCCTTACTTCATCGACTCCGAGATTCCGGCCGCCGTCTTCCTGGGGCTGCACCTGCTGGTCACGGACCCGTCGACCTCACCCCGCACACGCACCGGCAAGGCCATCTTTGGAGCGCTGTACGGCGCTGGGGTCTTCGGGCTGTTCTGGTTTCTCGAGGCCGTGGGTGCCCCGACCTTCTACGACAAGCTGCTGTGCGTGCCGCTGCTCAACCTGAGCGTGCCCCTGATCGACCGCTTCGTGCGCTCGCTCCAGAGCCGTCCGCCCATCCGGCGCCTCACCGAGGTCCGATGGGCGACGGCCAACCTGGTGCACATGGCGGTGTGGACAACCTTCTTCGCCGCCATGACCGCGACCGGGCGGACCGATGGCCGCCACCGGGGCGACATGCTGCCGTTCTGGCAGGAGGCGTGTGAGGAGGGCCGGGCAGACGCCTGCGAGCGGCTGGTGCAGATCGAGGCGAGCTACTGCGCCGACAACGCGGGCTGGGCGTGCAACGAGCTGGGCGCGCACTACGTCGAGGGCCGGATCGTGGAGCCTGACGCGGAACTGGCGCTTGGCTTCTTCGCGCGGGCGTGCGAGGCGCAGTTCCAGGCCGGCTGCGTGAACCTGCTCAATCCCTCGGTGGTGAGTCGCGCGCCGCCACGCCCGCTGGATCTCAGGCTGCTGTTGCGGCAGGGGGGCCTGAACCTGATCGACATGCCGGAACCGGCGCTTTACGAGCGCGCCTGCAGCCACGGCTGGGCGTTTGCGTGCGAGCGGCTGGGGATGGAGGTGCAATGAGCGGTGGGGCGGGGGTGCAATGAGATTGGGAATCGAGGCCCGATGAGGCTCCTGGCGGCGTTCGCGGCGGCGGGCCTGATCCTGGTGGGCGTGTGCCTGGACTATCGCCATCAGACGGCTCGGGCCGGATCCGGGTCATTGAACTCCGGGGGAATCGCTCCGGTTCCTGCCGAATCCGCAGCCCTCGCTCTCGAGCTTCCGGGCTACCGCGCCGATCTGGGCCATCTGCCGGACAGCCCGCTGCTCGGCTTCGTGGAGATCGCCGACGGACCCTTCCTCATGGGGAGCGATCCCGCCATTGACACCCTCGCCTACGACGTCGAGCGCTGGAGCGCCGATCGGCCGCAGGGCGTCGTCGATGTCCCGGCGTTCTTCATCGGCCGCAGCGAGGTGACCGTGGCACAGTTCGCGGCCTTCGTCGAAGCCGCCGGTCACGAAACCGACCCGCAGGCTCTCGCGGGGCCCCTGCTCCATCCCGTGTCCCTCGTCTCCTGGCCCGACGCCCTGGCGTACTGCCGGTGGCTGGAGGAGCTTCTGCGCGAGTCCCCGGCGACGCCGGCGGAGGTGAGGAGCCGACTCGCCGGCGGCTGGCGCGTGACGCTGCCGAGCGAGGCGGAGTGGGAGAAAGCGGCCCGTGGGGGCGACGGACGCATCTTCCCTTGGGGAAACGAGTTGCGGCGGGACAGGGCGAACTTCGCGACGGGCAGGACCGCGCCCGTGGGAGAGGTGGACTGCCCGGAGTGCGCTCACGGGTTGCGTGACATGAGCGGCAACGTCTGGGAGTGGACCCGCAGCCCTTGGCAGCCCTACCCCTACGACGAGACGGACGACCGGGAGGGGCTCGAGGGCGACCCGCTCTGGGTGATGCGGGGCGGATCCTTTGCCGATCCCGTTCGCAATGTGCGCGCCGCCATCCGGGGCGCCGCAGGGCCGGACGTGAGGCGCGAGTTCATCGGGTTTCGCGTGGTGATTGCGCGGCGTTGATGTGTGGTGGGCGAGTACTCCACGCCTTGGGCCGCGCGTTTCACGGCGACAAAACAACGAGTGGACGCTTTTCTCCACCGCACGCATCCATTGCTGGATGGCGTTTCGGGTAGCGGCGTAGCCCGTTACCGTGCTCCGTCCCGGTCGCGATCCGTCCGGATCGTCTCCGTGCTGTCAGTGCCGGATTGAAACCTCTGGCGCGAGGCCCGGGCCCGTTCGGCGAACCTCTTCTTCTCAGCCGCGGATCGCTCTTCACGCACTATAATCTGAGCCATCGTGCCTCCTCAGAGGTTCAGCCAGTAGTTCACCTTGATCAGGAAGATGTTGTCCGGGCGGATGCGCACGAGTTCGCCGGCGTCGTAGCGGAAATCGAAGTCGCCGATGCCGTCGGACGCTAGCGGGTCCCAAGCGTCCCGCAGTGCGCGGTGGTAGCGGCGCTGCTGCCACACCAGGAAGAGCGTCGAGCCGGGGCTC
>JAPPMM010000007.1 GCA_028819075.1 Gammaproteobacteria bacterium | reverse complement strand
GACCCGGTCATGCAAATCACGCGGGAATCTGCATGATTATGGGAGACAAGCCAGCCTACCCGGTGTCATACACCGGAGCTGGCGAGGGACTCCGCCCCTTCGAACCCCGGCAGCGGTCGCCGAGGGGATGCTGTGATCCCCTTCGAGGATGTCTGCGCCGACCGTGGCTGCGACCATCTCCTCGCCCTTCCCGGCGCGCTGCTCGACCGACATCCAGCAGCACGCCAGGCGACGCACTGCCCAGCCCGTCCGGCCACCCCACGCGGGGTTACAGCCCCGCCTCAGGAAGTGTTGACAAATGGTGGGGAGTCCCCCGTATAACACGGCGGGCTGGCGAGGGGTGGCTCCGCCGCCCCCTTCGAACCCCCTGCGGTTGCCGCTCCCCTTGGAGGTCGCGGTTGGAACCGGCGGACGCGCCGGACCCGGCAAGCCGGGAGCGGTCCCTCGAAGGCGTCGAGTCTCTCCTCCCGCACCGTGGCCGCATCCGCCGCCGAACCGATCCCTTCGCCCTTCGACGCATCCGGGAGACCGGCGGGCCAGCTCTCCCGGCGCGCTCCTGCACCGCGCCCGCCGGTCCCCCCGATCTCCAGGGCGGGCGAGGCCCGCCCCTCTATCGGGGGTTGGATTCCGTCCACGGTCGCCCCGGTCCGGCGACCGGCCGAAACCCCCTACGGGTCCAAAGCCCTCCAGTGGAGTCGATTTGATTCCCGTTCCTGAAGGGGTAAGGAATGAGGTAAGCACATGCGGCAGACGGCCTGTCACTTCAATAATGGTAGTGGGTTACGCCGTGTTCTGAGTAGCTGCGCCGACTTCGTTTCGTGCGCGCCATCGTTCGATTCCTCCTCGAAGATGGACTGCACGATCTGCGCGTAGGAAAGCTCGCGGAGAGGTGGGATGCGCGCTAGAGCGGGGGCACCGGGTGCAAACCAAAGTAGAAATGTCCGCCCCCGGAGTTGGGTTTGAGGCGTTGGGGTCGGAGGGCGCGTGCCGCGCTCCCGAGCCTTCCGCTTCGCGAGGGCGATGGCATGATGCTTCCTGCGTAGTTGACGGAATCTTTTTGTCTCGCCCGGGGTGTCAACAGCCAAAAGGCGAGGCAATGCGAAAGCCGGCGGTCCTGCTCATCATCGCGCTCTTGGGCGCTACCCCGATCTCGGGGCAGAGTGTCAACTTCCGGATCGGAGCCGCCGACGCAAACGTCCGCCAGGCCGACGAATATGTTGGTAAAGTCTCCGTGGACGATTCGTCCGCGCCGGCGGGTGCGGTCTACCTCGACTTCCCGAGGAGCGGCGGCCTGACAACCCGCATCGGCGCGCTCTGGATACGGAAGGGATTGGCGCACTACGTCGAGTTGCCCGTCCTGGTGCTCTTCGGACGGGATCCCGGGAACGACGGATTGGACCTGTTTGTTGCCGTCGGCGCCTCGCTCGGGATCCGCGCTCTGTGCTTCGACGTGGTGCTGGGCTGCTTCCACAGCGAGAAGTCCTATGACTTCAGCGGCACATTGGGTGCGGGCTTCGCGGTCCCGATTCCTTGGGGCGAAGGCTGGTCCTTCGGTGCGGAAATCTCCCTGCTGCGCGGGCTTGTCCGCATCGACGAGACGACCTGGACCGAGGCCGTCTTGGCCACGGCCGGCATCGGCATTCCGGTACGAAGATGAAACTCGCGCCCCTCGCCACCCTGATGCTGGCGGTCGCGCCGCTCGCAGGGCAGGACGACAACGAAGGCTTCGTCGTCTACGGCGTCGGCGGGGATGACATCGGTGTCGGTTTCATGGACGTTCCGGGCTCGTACACATGGGGCGGCGAACTCGGCATCATGCGCGGACTCTACGACGATAGCCCCTTGCTGTACCATGAAGCGCACGTCGGGCTCCGCATCAGGGACAGACTGTTCGTGAGCGTGTTCCTGGGTGGATTCTCGTCGGTGTTTCCGGTCGTGCTGACTGAGTTCCCCGATGCCCTCAAGTACCTGTTCTTTGACAGGCGGGGGACAGGTTTCCTGTTGGACATCGGGGGCGGCATGGCGGTTGGCGGCAAGTATACCGTGATGCCCGAGGCACCACGCAGCGGCAGGCACCGGTTCTCGTTCATTCTTGCCGCGCGCGTGCGCGGCTGAGGAGAGCATCATGTACAGGACGACGCTCCCGCTCGTGTCGCTGCTGGCCTTCGCCGCCTGTGCCGGCGGCGATCCGGCGACCACCGACCCGGAACTCAACGGCCTGACGGGCATCTGGAGTGCCACCCTTGGGGTCGTGACCTACCGCTACGAGCTGTCGGAGGCTGGCGGCAGCGTCCGCGGCACCATGTCTCTGGTCGCGCCCGGTTCGCTCGAAGGAGATGGTACGGCCGAGGGCAACCTGGCCGGCGCACAGGTCGCGCTGGACGCCTCCCTCGAGCTGGATGCAGGACTCGACACACCAATGCCTGCGGACTCACGCCTGCGAGGGACGTTTCTGGCCAACCGGATCTCGGGAACCCTGGTGATCGAGTTCGGGGAGGCACGGGGCACGGGTCCGGACGGCCAGACGATTGGCGCGCGGATTGAGCCGAATCCGATGACGCTGAACATCATTCTGGTCCGGCAGCGAGGGTGACAGGTCCGCAGCGAAGACGCTAGCTGCTAGCTTGATCCGAGAGGCGTGCGGCGACATCCGGGGCAGGCTCGTGCGGCTGGCGGAACTCCAAAATCGGGCTCGCCGGGAGTCCGGCCGGGGACTGTTGCACCGGGCGGGCACATGGCAGTCGGAACGCCTCCGGCGGAAGCTGTTCTGATGGGGGAATCCGGCTGCCGGGTGCCGAACGGGACATGTGTATCTGATTTCGGGGTCGCCCGGACACGAATTTCGCCCACGGATGCGACACACTGCGGATGCTACAAGTTGCTGCAGTCATTGTGGTTGCCCCATTGTCTCCGGTGCGGCAATAGCGAATCGGTCTCAGGGGGCCGTGGCTGGGAGCGACCCCCCTGTTTCGATGCCCAGTGCGGGCATCGGGGAGGGTTGGGATGTGCACATCCCGGACACCCTCCCTCGGGGGTCGCTCCCAGTCCACCAGTCCTTGCAGGAAGGCTTTTGCGGCCGGCTTGGCCGGTCCAACCTAGCGCTTGGTCTCAATGTGCGCTGAAGTCGAGGTGGCCGCCCATCTCGGCGAGCACGCGGATGCCGTCGGCCATGCTACGAGGATGGACGGTCGCTCCTTTGCCGCTCGACAGCCCTATCCGATCGGAAGGGCCACGCCCGTCCGAAGCGTCAGGACACGTTGCCTCGGTCCGCTCAAGTACGAGTCTCCCTCTCCGATGGGAATGAGCCCGAGCGTGTACAGCAGGTCGAAGCTCACGCTCGCCCGCTCCGTCACGCCGACCGCGATGCCTCCGCCCACGACGACCCCGAGGTCCATCGTGGCCTCGACCTCGTCGCGGCCACCAGCGTCGCAGCCGCCGGAGGCGGTGACCCGCTCCGGACCGAGCCGGGCCGACGCGTCGAAGTCGCAGTCGATCCGGCTCGCCAAGGTGGGACCGGCGAAGAACCGGACGGCGGAGTGGTCCCATGACGACAAGGGGAATGTCGGCACGGCCAGCAGGGAGAACTCGAAATAGTCCAGCGCGATTTCCGTGGTGGCGAAGATGTCGCCGTCCAGTCCGCTCAACCTGCCGCCCTTCTGGGCGTACGCGACGCCAAGCTGCAATCCGATACGCTCCGAGGCCGGAAAGGTCGCCGCCAAACCGACGGACATTCTCGTGAGGGACTCGGAACGCCATACGATGCCGTCGGGCGGGTCGGCGGTCATGGTCGTCCGGTTCAGGCCGCCGGTCAGCGACAGCGTGGTCTGCGCCAAGGCCGGAGAGGCGGTGGCGAAGATGAACAGGACGACGGGCAGAACGAGCGATGGCCGTTTCATCGGGAAACCTCCTCATGGGTGTTGTGAATGAGACTACGGGGCTGCTACCATCAGGAGCGGATGAAGCGGGGATCACTACCTATCCGCACCTCCCACGTTCGCGAGGAGGCGGTCGGTCACCTTCGGATCCGTGTCCCGACTGAGAGGTGAGGATCGTGACCCTGCGGGTTCTCTCGTTCTGCTCGGCGATGGAGGGTTGTCCTACGACCGACCGGTCGGGGGACGGGTGCTCCGCCGCGTTGAAGCGGCGCGCGAACCGCCTTCCCGCAGGGATCGCTGGTCCGGGAGCGACCCCGAGGGTCGGGGGTAGGGGTGTGCAAACACACCTGTCCCCGAACCCGTACCAAGCCCTCGGACTGGGGGGTCGCTCCCAGCCCCGCCCTTTCGCCCCGTCCGGCAACGCCCGGTCGGGCGACCGGAAGTCAAGACGTTGCGGCCCCGTCGGATAGGTACCAGCCGCCGTGTGAATCGCCGGAGGGTCGAAGTGTGAATCGCCCCCCGGCGTCGATTTCACATGCAGGTGCGGCCGTAAGCGGGAGCACCGGGACGCTCGCGAACGCGCTCCGGCCCACGACGCCGACCAGCCGGTCGATCCGACCTCAGACGTCGGCGGGAATCAGCGTCTCCACGGCTCGGTCGGATAGGTCGATGATGGGGCCGGGCAGCCCAACGAAGTGGGGTCGGGCGAGTCGTCACCGGAGATCCAGAAACGCCACGCGCTGAACGTCCAGTTCGTCTCTGGCGACTCCGTAGAGCCTCCCGCCTGCGATCGCGCGAAGGGAGAAGCGCTCGGGAAGAATGACTTGTTGGCGAGGGGGTCCGTGGAGGTCGACTTCGGTCCAGTGCTGACGGTCGTCTCCATAGACTATCCGCCGTGCCCACACTTTGCCGTCGTCCGAAACCAGCAGGCTGACGGCTACCGACCAATAGCTTGGCCAACCCGCGAAGGTCACCCGCCCTCGAACGTTCGGGTTGTCCCTCCGAAAGTCGGCCTCGGCCCGCTCTCGGTCCGCCCCGGTCACCGGATGCCCCGCGATGCCCATCGTCACCGAGTCCACCGAGAGCCGCGGAGTATCGGTCTCCATCCCCGGCGAGTCGGGCACCGTGAAGACAGAAATCGTGCCCGTGATTCCGTCCGCGACCACGATCGCGCTGTCGCCCATCGTCGTCCAGGCACCGGCGTCGCCAAAGCCGGCCCTGAATAACGACATCTCGCCCGCTGATTGCCACATCACAACACCGCCCTGCAGACTCGCGATCGTATCGGCCCGGCTGGACCCGGAGAATCCCACGGTCACATGACCATTCGGATCGCCCCCGACGCCACTGGAACTCATTGTGTAGCGTACAGCGGTGGCGTAGACCGTGACGCCGTTTCGCAGGACGGCCAACCCGCCCGAAGGCACAACCGGTCCGCTCACGCGCCGAGTCTCCAGGTGCTCGCCGTCTAGGGTGAATCGACTCACGCGCATCTGCCGCATATCGGGTATCGTCACCACCGAATCGACGCGCAACGCGCTGGGCCAGAGCAACTCGCCCGGACCATTTCCCTGTCGACCGAAGGCGACGACAAGGCGGCCTTCGGTGTCAAACCGGAACACTCTCCTCTGGCCGGCATCAAGCACCCACAAGCCATCGTCCCGGATCACAATCGTTCCGATACGATTGAAGAATCCGTCATCGAACTCGGGTGGGATCAGCGTCTCCACGGCCCTGTCGGAGAGGTCGACGACCGGAAGCTGGCTGGCCGCCTGCGTCGCGGCGAGCAAGACGGCGACGCAGGCCGAGAGAAGGATCTTGCGCATGCTCAAGCTCCGCTTCTGTGGAACGCGGAAGGCGTGGAGAGGGAGCGGGTCCGTCCCCGGTAGCGCTCCGCGGTGGGGCTTCGCCTTGGAACGGGCTGTTCCCCTCTTCCATCGTACAGGTTCACCGTTGCCTGCGCGACACAGAACCACGCGATCGGGGTCGAGTACGTCACGCACCCAAGAGCGGGGAACGCGAAGGCTTGCTTGTGTCCGATACCGGTCTCAAGCAAGCAAGCAAGCCAGCCAGCCAGCCAGCCAGTCGACACCACGTTGAACGTGGCGGCCTGGCAAGGGGGCTGTGCCCCCTGGTACCCCCCTGACGCCCGCGCTCTGACGGAGTTCGCGGTCGGAGGCCGTCTCCCATCCCATCCCGGCGGCAGCCACTCGGCCAGATGCCGTAGGGCTCTCCCGCCCTTCCGTTTCGCCGCGCCGAAGGTGCGAAGGGGCTGGCCTCCGGCGTATCATGACTGACTGTTGGAACGAAGCCGAAGACGATCACATGAGAAGCCGCGACCATGGAGCGACGATGGACCGGAAGGCAACGGCGGCCGGGATGACGAGGGTGGAGGAGGTGGACAGGCTGGTCGGGGATTCTGGATTCCTCCGGTATCACGCAGAGTATGTGAAGCGGCGGGAGTTCAACGCCTTCGACGTGCTGCGCTATGCGGAGTACGAGATTCGCCACAGCAACGTGATGGCCTGGTTGCTTGACCCGAATGAGACCCATGGGATTGGCCGGGCCTTTCTGGAGTGGTTTCTGGGCCAGGCGAAGTTGCCCGGGAGGTTGCCGAGAAAGATCGTCCGCGGGGAAGGTGGGCAGACGGTACGGGTGGAGCGGGAGCTGTACTATGTGGACGTGGTGATCTTTCTGGAGAGCGATCATGCTCGGCACATTGTCGCGATCGAGAACAAGCCGGCGTGGGCTTCGCCGGAGCATTACGAGCAGGTGCGAGCACACCTGGAGCGCTTGCGCCCCGAGTACTCGGGCCACGACATCCACTGCGTGCTGCTCTCCACGTCGCGGGAGGGAATCGATGGGGAGGACGAGATCGCGCATGTAAGCTGGCGGGATGTGGGTGCGCAGATCAAGACGATGCACGACGCGGACGCTTTCTGGCAGGAGGAAGTGGCCGCTTTCATTCGGCAGTACCTCGTGGCGGTCGGTCACCTGATCGGCCCGGAGGAGAGCGACGCGGACTATTTGAGGAAGCTGCTGGACGACCACCATTCCCTGCTGAAATACATGCTCGGCGTGCTTGGCGACGAGGGGGGAGAGCAAGAGATCCGGGCGATGGTGCCGAAGCGTCACGCGGACACCGTGGTGCGGTTGGTGAAGGACTTCGGCCAGGAGCCGGAGAGGTTGCGGTCGGAAGTTCGAGACCTGCTGGCGAGTCGCGGAATAGAGACGACGATCACCGCTAGCAAAGGGAAAGCTGTGCTGTGGCTGAGCTGGGACCTGCAAGAAGCTCAGGGGCTGGGGCTTGGCGGGACTGGCGGGCGCATCTATTGGTTTTTCGAATTCACGCTCCGCAGCGTCGTCGTGGTGCTGGAATCCTCCCCCGGTCGTCGGGATGCGGTTGATCGGATCGCAGCCTGCATGCGCAAGATTCCGGTGGACCGGTGCCGTCGCGGCAGATACCCGATGAAAGCCGGGGCATTCAACCACTTCCACTTCTACCGCCACGAACTCGTCGGCGACGAAACCCTCTCGGGCACATCAACCGCGGCGGTCACGGTCGCCGTGCGGCAAGCCGTGGACGAATTCCTGGACGCGGAGGATTCGGACTACACGCGCATCAACGACTACTTCCGGTGCCTGGCGTTTCAGCCCGCGCCGGTTGCGGAGGAAACGAAGTAGGCCGGTACTCGCGGTCGGCCATGCGCATCTCGACGCCCCCGCGCGGAGGTCGGTGTCGGACATAGCGTCGCGCGTCCCCCGGCGCCTGCCCGCCCGAGAGGCGGTTGGGGGGGAGCCGCCACGCCTTTGCGACCACCTTGATCGCGCTTTTCAGGGATCGAAG
This sequence comes from Gammaproteobacteria bacterium, assembly GCA_028819075.1. NCBI lineage: Bacteria > Pseudomonadati > Pseudomonadota > Gammaproteobacteria > Gammaproteobacteria bacterium. The sequence continues at coordinate 285 of JAPPMM010000007.1, read as the reverse complement.
GGGCGGAGCCCCTCGCCAGCCCGTTGTACCCACAAGGGGGTAGCTGGCTTGTCTCCCATAACCCGCGTCAAGCCAGCCTTGGGACGCCTCCGAAACACCGCTCCGGGCATCGTCCGGAACAGCTTCGGTCGGGCCGTCGCATCCAAGCTCCACGGCCTTCTGGTCGCCAGCCTCGCGAACCGCGAGGGCGACTGGAGCGCTCTCTGCCGCGCACCGATTTCCACCCTACCCGTACCCCTCGGAGACCGGCGATCGTCGCTCTCAGACGATCCTGCGGCCCGTAAC